>CAYRPR010000161.1:0-5730 GCA_964425945.1 uncultured Verrucomicrobiota bacterium
ACCCGCCGCTTGCAGGTATCGTGTGTTTGGCATATATAACAAATAGTAGGCAGTCTAAACGGAGGGGTATGTCGGTCGACACCAAAACCGGATCCAAGGAACGGCGCCTGGACGCCCTGCGCGGAGGACAGTGCGCGCAGGTGCAAGCCGTGGACGCGTCATCGGTCGATATCCTGCGCCTGATGTCCTTCGGCGTGTGCGCCGGACAGCATATCGCCGTCATCCAGCGGGGCGATCCGATGATCATCGAAGTACTCGGCTCCCGGGTCGGCCTATCGGCGCGACTGGCCACCCATGTCTCCATCACGCCGTGCGACGCGCCCTGCCCCTTTTTCAAATCATGAGCGACACCATCACATTCAAACCGTTCGTCGCGCATACGAAGACCGCCCCGCTCCGCATCGCCCTCGCCGGCAATCCGAACTCCGGCAAGACCACGCTCTTCAACGACCTTACGGGACTCCGCGCCAAGACCGCCAATTTCCCCGGCACCACCGTGGAAGTGAAAGTCGGTCAGTCCCGCTCACAGAAGCATGTCATCCAGCTCATCGATCTGCCGGGTCTCTACAGCCTGAACCCATCCACGCCCGACGAGCAGATCGCCGCCGATGTGATCATGGGACGCGTTCACGACTTCAAACACCTCGACGCGGTGATCGTCGTGGCCGACGCGACCAAACTCGAGCGCCACCTCTTTCTCGCCAGCCAGATCATCGAACAGAACATCCCGGTCATCGTCGCCCTGAACATGATGGACCTGGCGGACAAGCAGGGTCTGCAGATCGACGTCGACGCCCTGGCGGCGGAACTGCGATGCCCGGTGATTCCCGTATCCGCGCGACTCGGAACCGGCGTGAACGCCCTGACGGACGCCATGGCCGCCGTCGTGAGAAAGCAGCCGCCGGAACTGGCCGTGCAGTTATGCCAGTTGTGCGCGACCTGTCCGTTCCAATCACGTTTCTCGTGGAGTATGTCCGTCTGTTCGCGTTGCGTGCGAACGCGCACCGCCATCCGCCACCGCCGCACGGAGCGATTGGATCACGCGCTCACGCATCCGGTCTGGGGTGTCGCGGCGTTCATGGCGGTGATGCTGTTCACCTTCGCGATGATCTTCCATGTCGCCTCGGTGCCGATGGACCTGATCGATGCGCTGTTCGCGAGCGCCGGCGCGACGCTGGCCCGTGTCCTGCCCGACGGGCAACTCCAGAGCCTGTTGGTGAACGGCGTTGTGGCCGGTGTCGGCGGCATCCTCGTATTCCTGCCGCAGATCTGCATCCTCTTCTTCGCGCTGTCCCTGCTCGAGGATACGGGCTATCTCGCGCGCGCGGCGTTCGTAATGGACCGGCTGATGCGCCGGATCGGCCTGCCGGGCAAGGCCTTCGTGCCCCTGCTCGCGTCGCACGCCTGCGCGATCCCGGGCATCATGGCTACGCGCGTGATCGAGGACCGGCGCGACCGCCTGATCACGATCCTCGTCGCGCCGCTGATGTCCTGTTCGGCGCGTATCCCGATTTATACGATGATCATCGCCCTGCTCTTTCCGCATCAGCCGTTCAGGGCCGCCGCGCTCTTCACCGGTTCGTACCTGTTGGGTATCCTCGCGGCGCTGGGCGTGGCCGGTTTGTTCCGCCGGACGATCCTGAAAGGCGAGGTGCGGCCGCTCGTGATGGAATTGCCCGACTACCGGTGGCCCAGCCTGAAAACCGCGACATTGCACATGCTCGATCGCGCCGGCGTTTTTGTGAAGCAGGCGGGCACACTGATCCTGCTGGCGTCGATGGCGCTCTGGTTCCTCGCGTCGTATCCGCGGATGGATGCGGCCCCGCATCCAACATCCGATACCGTTGTCGCCGAAGCGGATCAGCTCGCCCATTCCTATGCCGGACGCGTCGGACGATGGATGGAGCCGGTGATCCGTCCGCTGGGCTTCGACTGGCAGATCGGGATCGGCATCTTGAGTTCGTTCGCCGCGCGCGAGGTGATCGTATCGACGCTCGCGATCGTGTACGGGATCGGATCGGACGACGCGGAATCGGAATCGCTGTACGACGCGTTGCGCCGCGCCACGCGCGCGGACGGCACGGCGGTCTTCACGACGGCCACCTGCTTGAGCCTGCTCGTGTTCTACATCCTGTCGTCTCAATGCCTGGCCACCCTCATCATCACCCGGCGCGAGACCGGCTCGTGGCGCTGGCCGCTTCTGCAGTTCACGTACATGACCACCCTCGCCTACCTCGCCGCTTTTCTCGTCTACCAACTCGCCTCGCGCCTGGCGTAAGTTCCCGCCTCCTCCTCGTCCTCGGCGCATATTGAGATTGAACGAGCCCTCGGATTCGATTACCCTGTTTGTATATCAAGGGTGAAGACTATGCCGAATCGCGATCAGGATTGGCTACGACAAGCGGAGCGGGATCTTGAACAGTCGCAGGACTCCATGAAGGCCGGGCGTCATGAGTGGGCCTGCTTTGCCGCGCAACAATCGGCCGAGAAAGCCGTGAAGGCACTGCACCTGCATCTCGGGCAGGAGGCCTGGGGTCATGTGGTGGCCCGCCTGCTAAGAGAATTGCCCGAGCGCCTGGCGGTAAGTGAAGAATTAATCGATCAGGCGCGGGCGCTCGACGTCCACTACCTGGCCACGCGCTATGCCAACGGACATCCCGAGGGCGCCCCATTCGAACATTACGGAAAACTGCAAAGTAACGAGGCCCTGCGTCATGCCCGTGCGATCCTTGAATAAGTCCGTGCTCAAATGGCCTGACCGCGATCAGGTACTTGCCGACGCCCGCTCTTGGGCGCTGGCCACGGCGACCCGCCGAACCGACGTCGAACGCATCGGATTGTGGGGTTCCTGTGCGCGGGGTGATTGGGGGCCGGGAAACGATGTGGATATCCTGGTCATCGTTCGATCATCCGATCAGCCCTTCATTGAACGTCCACGCGATTTCGACGCTACGCGCCTGCCCGTGCCGGCCGACGTGTCCGTCTATACGGAACTAGAAATCAACAACCTCTCGCCCGACAGCCGTCTGGCCCGCACCCTGCAACAGGAAGTCCTGTGGCTTTACAAGCGCCCGCCGTAAGCTCCATCCCCAGTCGTACTCGTCCTCCTCCCTGTCCTCGGATTCATTCTGTGTACGAGCGCGTGGTATGGCCTTTCTTTGCCCCCTTCCCCTCCGCGATCTCGATTAACCACAGAGGGCGCTGAGGGCACGGAGGGGAACGGGATATTGGCGTGCAATCCACATGCCGGAATTCTGATCGCAATGCCTGTCGTCTGCGTTCTCTCAATCATTGTTCAGAAGCGCTATCCGGACGAGCTTTCTGATCATATATCGCCCCCGTCTTATCCGCGCCCATCCGCGTACTCCGTCTTCTCCCCTCCGCGTTCTCTGTGTCCTCTGAGGTTAAACTCTTTTCTTAACCACAGAGGTCGCAGAGGACGCGGAGACGCCACGTTCAGTCCTCACGACCGGGCGCGCGGCGCAGGGATTTCTTGGAGGATTGCTTCTTCTTATCCTGCAGCATCCGCTCCTTCTGACGGCGGGAGCGGCGGCGTTTCTGACGGCGGATTTTTTCGCGGGCCTGTTGCCGCGCACTCTTTTCGCCGCGGATACGTTCCTCGATCCGCTCGCACAGCTCCCGTCGCGCCAGAAACCGGTTCAGCGCCTGCGACCGCTCGCGCTGACACTTGACCTCGATGCCCGTCGGCCGGTGCATCAGGTCCACGCAGGACGAGGTCTTGTTGATCTTCTGGCCGCCCTTGCCGGAACCCCGGATGAACCGCTCGTCGATATCCGCTTCGCGGATCCCAAGCGCCTCCATCCAGCGGAGCAAAGCGGATTCCTTCTCCGGACTGACATTAAACAAGGGCATGGCCGATACCATCCATCCTTTTGACGACCGACGAGCGCAGGCGAACCATTGGTTTATGATACTAGTCGCCCCCGTTCGCTTCGTCCACGCCGAAGACGCCGCCCGGCCCCTGATTATAGCGGATCGAGCTGGAATGGCGGGCGCCGTAACGCGGACGCGTGTCGGTCCTGCGGTAACCCCTCATGTTTGTGCACGTTTTTCACCCACCCCTCGGTCCCCTCCGAGGAGGGGATGTACTTCCTCTTCCCTGTTCTATTCCTATTCTCCCCTCCCTGGAGGGGTGCCCCGCACCTGCGGGGCGGGGAGGGTATCCGTACTACAATCCGTCATAATCTTGTTTTTTGTGCACGTTTTTCATGCGGCCATACGGTCGCAGGGCGGTGCTCCCGCGCCGCCCATCGTGGCCGTGATGTGTCCCGAAAGCAGATGAAGAACCGAACGAAGTCCATTTCATTATTCTCTTTCTTCCTCTTTCTCTGCTTCCTGGACGGCCCTGAGGACCGTCCTACGACGCCCGGGACATCCGCGTAATCCGCGATATCTGTGGCTTCCTTCTTTTGGTTGCGGCTACGCCGCGCTGTGTAATCCGTCGTTCCTCTTCTCTTCCCGCCTCTTTCCGGCCATTCTCCATCAGACCTGTGGCGAGCCGTTCAGGGTCTCAGGTTTCAGGTCTCCTCCCTCCGCCCTCCTTTTCTCCCCCTTGACAAACCCGCCTCAAATTGATAAGACTTATCAATAGAAGCTGGAGTCGTATGAAGCTCGAACGATACAAAGGAAACCCGGTGCTGGCGCCGGATCCGAATCTGCCCTGGGAACACGCCTGTGTGACCAATCCCGGCGCGTGGCATGACGGGAAACGCGTGTGGCTGCTCTATCGCGCCGGCCCGATCACCGACGCCCACCCCGTCCATTTCGGTCTCGCCGTCAGCCGGGACGGCTACCATTTCAAGCGCGTCCGCCGCCGACCCGTCTTCGGACCCAGCAAGGACGGATTCGACGCCGGATGCGTCGAGGACGCGCGGATCGTGCAATACGGCGACATGTACGCCGTGACCTACGCCGCGCGCGCGTTCCCGCCCGGCGCGTACTGGACCCATCGCATCCCGCTCAACGGACACAACCCGGCCCTGCCCGACGAGGCGCCCGTTGCCGCGCGCGATAACCTCACGCGCTCCGGCCTCGCCCTCACGCGCGACTTCAAGACCTGGCACCGGCTCGGGCCCATCACCGACGCGACCGTGGACAACCGCGACGCGATCCTCTTTCCCGAAAGGACCAACGGCCATTTCGCCCTCCTGCACCGGCCGGTATCCTGGGTCGGCCCGGACTACGGATGCGACCGGCCATCCATGTGGATTTCCTTCAGCCACGACATTCTCCAGTGGAATGAACATCACCTGCTCGCGAGTCCTGCCTATTCGTGGGAGGAAAAAAAGATCGGCGGCGGCACCCCGCCCATCCGGACCGAGGCGGGCTGGCTGACCCTTTACCACGGCGTGGACGCGTATAACGTCTATCGCGCGGGCGCCATGTTGCTTGATCTGCACAATCCCGCCCGCGTCATCGCGCGCACGCCCGAACCCATCCTCGAACCGGAAATGCCGTACGAACACGAGGGCCTTGTGCCCAACGTCGTTTTCCCCACCGGGAATGTCGTGATCGGCGACCGGCTGTTCGTCTATTATGGCGGCGCCGACAAGGTCTGTTGCGTGGCCACGACCGGGCTGAAGGATCTGGTTGCGCACTTGAAGAGTCATCCGTGGCAGGAGCAGAAGGGTTCAGAGTTCAGTGTTCAGGGAAGATAGAATGGACAGGTTCCTCCTGAACACTGAACACTGAACACTGAAACCTGGTACA
>CAYRPR010000162.1:0-5728 GCA_964425945.1 uncultured Verrucomicrobiota bacterium
CTTCCGGAAGTTCATCCTGCGCGCGTAGCGTGGCGTCAAAACCCAACGCCAGCGCAACCGCCAGTAACCACGTTATCCACCATCTCTTTTTCATGACCTCACGCTCCTTTCGTCGTTCTCTGATGTACCCTCGCCTTCATACGATGGCGCGTCATTCATGGGCTGTCAGAACTTGTAGAACGCGCCCAGCCGCACTTCATCGAAGATCTCCACACTCGATTCTGGATCGATGAAGAAACGGGCAGCCGTGTTGACGGTGAACGCGATCGGGTACTCTCGCAGTTTCAGTCGGAACCCGAGCGGTGCGTAGACCGCCACCCAGTCGTCCTCCGGGGCATCTTCGTAAAACAGCCCGGCGCCCGTAAACAGGGAATGGAGCCCGGAACCGTCCCCGAAGAAATGCCGCTGGTATTCACCGTGCAGACTGACGTTGCTGTCGCCTTCGCTTTCCACCGCCACGCCCAATTGCAGAGCGTCACGGGCGGTTGGCCAGAGCTGAAAGGCCGCGCCGCTATAGCTGGCGTTGGGCGAGAGCGACCCGCCGTGCTGGATCACGGCGCCCAGTGCCAGGGGGCGTTCCGTCGTGGTCGTTTCCGCTTGTGCCGCGTCCAACGACATCGCGCCCATGACCAACACCGTCAACCCGATTCGATTCGTTGTTCTCATGGCCCTTTTCTCCTTTCGGTCCGACGGGCTCACTGTTCGTGATGTTCGTGCTCGTCATGCCCCTCGATCATCGGCATGGCGGGCGCTTCCTGCTCGTCTGATTCCTGGACCTCCGCGTCCTCGCCCGGCACACTCCACGGTTGCGATGCGGGGGGCGCCGCGTCGTATTCGTCATGACCCTGCTCTTCGGGGAGCGGCATCACCGGGTCCATCGGCTCCGGACTGCACGCGACCAGCAGTCCCGCCATCCCGATGACGCATAGGATCGTCGTCACTCGCCATACCGCGTTCTCTTTCGTCTTCATGGCTGTCTCCTTCCCTTTCGGTCCTTTCCCGTTGCCCTGCCGGCATCCCGCTCGCGCCCTCTCGCTCTTTGGCCATCTTCCCTTCTCCGTTCCTGCGCGGCGCGATGAGAATACCACCTTCCATGAATAGCGTAACCCGCGCAACGTCGCGCCGACATGGTGGGATATGTGGTAGGTGGGGATTATGATTTGTGATCGCGAAACAGGCGGGATAATGCGCTTGACTCTGAAAGGAGGGAACGAAGACAGCGAATACGGGAGCGCCTCCAACTAATATTTCTCACAGGAAAATCGTACAAGTACGTATTCCGAATTCCAAAATGCGCAGGCGCAGAATCCGTAACAATACGATTAAGGAAAGCGGATGGGTGGATTCATGTTTCCGTCATTGGAACATTCGAATTTCCCGCATTT
Organism: uncultured Verrucomicrobiota bacterium; assembly: GCA_964425945.1. Classification (GTDB taxonomy): domain Bacteria; phylum Verrucomicrobiota; class Kiritimatiellia; order SLAD01; family SLAD01; genus CAYRPR01. The sequence continues at coordinate 1,386 of CAYRPR010000162.1, forward strand.
CTTAAAAGACACGCGGTCTAAAGCGACGTCAGTCCTTCCCGGATCGCGTATTTCACGAGTTCGGCCAGATTGTTCACCTTCAGGCTCTTCATGATGTCCTGCCGATGCGTGTTGACCGTATTGATGCTGATGTGCAGTTCGCCGGCGATCTCCTTGACGGACTTGCCTTCGACCAGCAACTGCAGCACTTCGCGCTGGCGCGATGACAACAACTCATACACGCAATGACTCGTGTCCGTATGTCCCCGCAGACGCTCTTCCACCAGGACCTTCGCCGCGCGCGGGCTCAGGTAAATATCGCCGGCCAACACGGACCGGATGGCCTTGATCAGGTCATCCGCCACGGAATCCTTGACCAGGTACGCGGCCGCTCCCGCCTTCAACATGCTGTCAACAAACTGGCTGTTTGCATGCATGGACAGAGCGATGATTTTGATCGCGGGCTGTTCAGCCAGAACCTGCTTGGCGACATACACGCCGTTCAGGCCCGGCAGCCCGATGTCGAGAATGATGATGTTCGGGCTGAGTTCCTTCGCGCACGCGAGCGCGGTCCGCCCGTCCGCCGCCTCTCCCACGACCGTCAGGTCGGAATGCTCATCGAGCAGTTTGTGCAAGCCCTGGCGCACGATGTGATGATCTTCGGCCAGCATGATACGCGTTGTCATGTAACCTCCCCGTCCTGACGGCTGTTCGTGTCGGCTTCAATCGGCAATACGATCTTCGCCCGCGTCCCGCGCCCGGCATCCGACGCGATCTCCAGTACGCCCCCCGCGTTGTACAGCCGCTCCCGGATGTGAAACAGGCCGAATCCGCCGGTCGGACTGAACGCATAGCCGATCTGTTCAAGATCGAACCCCTTTCCGTTGTCCTCCACGCTGATATGCACCACCTCGCCCGCTCTTCGGTCCGCAATCACCGACGCGCGAGACGCCTGGGCATGCTTGACGATATTGAACAGCAGTTCGCGGATGGTGCGGTACAGCAGTCGTTCCTGGTCCGGCACCAGCCGGCCGATGCGGTCGTCCCACGCGCATACGAAGCGCGGACCCTTGCGTTTCTCCAGCGAGACGCACAACTCCCGGATCGCCGCCCCCAACCCCAGGCGCGTCAGTGTGGGCGAACTCAAGGAGAACGAGAGGGAACGCGTCGCTTCCACCGCCTTCTCGATCAGGCGGCGGCAATCATCCAACTCGCTGGGAGCGGCCGAACCGCCCATCGCTTCCGCGATGCGGTCGAGATTCATCTTCGACATGGCCAGCAACTGGCCGATCTCGTCGTGCAGGTCCGCGGCCAGTCGTTCCCGTTCGCGGTCCTCGGCCGCGGATATCGCGGCGGACAAAGCCCGGAGCTGCTGCTCGCGGAGTCGCACCCGCTCCTTCTCCCGCCTCTCGGTAATGTCCGCGATGGCCCCGATGATGTATACCCCGTCCCGCGTTTCAATCGGAGTCAGCGCGATCTCCACGGGGAACTCGAAACCGTCCTTGCGCCGCGCGTGCAGGTCGCGTCCGACCCCCATGGGACGCGGCTGGGGTTTGTTCAGGTACGACCGGCGATATTTGGAATGCGCCGCGCCGTGGCGTTGGGGAACGAGCGCCTCCACGGGCCGCCCGAGCAATTCACCGGGTTCATAACCGAACATGGTTTCGGCCGCCGTATTCACCAGCATGATGGAACCCGCGGCGTTCACCATCACCATGCCAACCGGCATGAATTGAACCAGCGTCCGGAACGATTCATCCACAGCCAAGTCTATCATGTGTCCGCCATCGCCATCCGTCGGCGACGATGAGCGAGCGCCCGGCGAAGCGGACAAGCGACGCCGTTTCCGTCCTGCAGAAGATGATTTGGTGCGATCCGCTGTTATGGGATCCTCCTCGTGTTGGGAGCATACCCGTATTCCGGATGAATGCAAGGTCACGGCCCGATCAAGGCGGTATACCCGACCCGTACCTATCGGCACCGAAACCCCTCAACACGTGACACGCTTCCGACATTATGAATACCATACCCGATAGCGAACATTTACAAGGAGACCAGATGATGCGGATTTGGATAATGGCGGCGATCCTGACGACGGCGGGCGCGGCGGCATGGGCGGACGATGCCGCGGAGGAAGCCAAGTCGGATGACTGGACCGGCAGTGTCTCGCTCGGTTTCAGCATGACCGAGGGCAACAGCGAGACCTCGACCCATCGCGTCGGCCTGCGCGCCGACCGGGAGATGGAAAAGTGCGAATGGCATTTCCAGGCGGATTGGATCTATGGCGAGAGCGATGACGAGAAGAACGTGGAATCGGGGAAGCTGTCCGCCGAGCACAAGTGGCTGTTGAGCGATCCCTGGTTCGCCGACTACATGGCCGAGTTGAGTTACGATGCCGTCGCCTCGCTGGATTACCGGCTGATCACCGGTCCCGCGATCGGCCGCTACCTGGCCCGGACGGATGCCCTGCGTCTCAGCCTCGAACTCGGCCCCGTCTATGTCCGGCAGAAACAGCGTGACGAAACCGACGACTATCTCGCCGGCCGCATCGCGCAGAATTTCGAGTACCGGTTCAACGAGTCCGCGCGCATCTGGCAGACGGCCGAGTACATCGTGCGCGCGGATGACGACGAACAGTACCTGCTCAACGCCGAAGTGGGACTGGAGACCGCGCTGACCACGCGCATCGCCGTGGAACTGCTTCTGCAGAACCGCTACGACAATCAGCCGGCCGAAGACAAGGAACGCAACGACCTGATCCTCACCTCCGCGCTGAAGTATGCGTTTTAGGCGGCCCGAAGGCCCATATCTTCGCGAATCCTGGCCCGGATGCGTTTGACATGGCCATAAGCCGCGCCCGCGATCTGACGGGACGCCGACTCACCGGGATAGCGAAATGCGGTTGCATAGCTTGTCAGTTCGTTGAGTGTCGGACGAAGCGCATCCCATAACGGCTCCACCGGCAGGGCGAGATCGTGGGTTTTCGGGAACCGGATGCCCGCTTCGACAAGCCTCGCCTTCAGATACTTTTCTATGCACTGTTGCGCGAAGAAGCATGCCGCATCGAAATTCGGACGCTTCCGGGCGCGATATTCGCGTCCGGCGCTGACGAAATCCGCCTCGGCCTTGTCGATCCATTCACGCGAGCTAGCTTTCATAGAGGGGCTGTCCTCGCTCCATGATTTCACGTATGAAGAAATCGCCCATTTTCAGGCGACGGCGTATTTCTTCCGGACTTCTTACGACCAGATCCATCGGGAAACCCGCCCGAACTGCCGTTCGAATCTCGGCCGCCTTCCGGGCCGAATGGCCTTTGTGCGGCATAACGACCAGCAAGTCCACATCGGAATCGGGCGTGGGCTTGCCATAGGCATAGGACCCGAAGAGTATCACCCGTTGCGGATGAACTTGTCCGGCCATTCGCTTGACATAAGACTTGATCTGTCGGCGTGTAACCATGGCACAACCATACCGGCTTGATCCTTTTGCGTCAATCCGCCCCCATCGAACGCAAGCCGCGGCGCCGAGAAACTCTTTTTCACCTCCGCGCTGAAGTACGCGTTTTAGGCGGTTGCCTCTGTTCCCCTGCTTTATGGGTTCTCGCCTTGCCGCGACGGCGTACTCGATACACCGCGCGCGGTTCGCGGACGAGTTGATCGCCCGGTCGCCCGGACAGGAACGCTTTCATGGTGCAGACGGTCGCGGGACAGGCTTTAATCAGTGCCCGGTCCTCCGTGACGCAGACAACACCCAATTGACGAGCCAGCGCGATGTACTCGGCGTCATAGACCGTGATCTTTGATCGCAGGGCTTCGGCCAGAACCGCGTCCGCCCGCAGGATCACTTCATTGGCTGAATAGAGGCGTATCGCCTGTTCAAGCAGATCGTGGGCCGTCGCGGGGGGCATGCCACCGAACTGTACGCACTTCCAAAGGATGCTCTGCAGTTCGACGCACCAGAGCGAGGGAACCATCCATTCCGCATCAAGCTTCCGGAGCGCGTTCGCATCGGTGGTGCGTTCCCCCTCGATGATATAGAACGCGAGGATGTTCGCATCCACGACAATCATGCGCGGCCTTCCCGCTTGGCGGAGTTGATGAACTCATCGGTCAGCCGGAACGCCGCCCGGTGAGCCTTGAACGGCGGTATCGGCCGGGGATGATGCAGTCCTTGCTCCAGGATCGCTATGGCCTGTTGCGTCATGGATCGGTGATGTCGCGCGGCTGTTTCCTTCAGCCGGTTATGGATATCTTCGGGCAGGTTTTTGATGACCAATGCAGGCATACGCACCTCTGCTTCCTTTTTGCTAGCATTATACTAGCATCTGCATGCACCATGCTTAATATTAAGCACATGAAGATTGC
>CAYRPR010000163.1:0-5706 GCA_964425945.1 uncultured Verrucomicrobiota bacterium
TACGGACGAACAGCAGGCCTTGGCCTCGCAGATCGAAGTGCTGGCGGCCCTGGGTCCGGGGGTCCACAAGGTGAAGCGCAATGAGGCCGGCGTACTCACATCGTGCGTAGTCGTTGGTCAATCCAGAATCAGCACGGCTCTTGGGCAGGTCAAAGGACTCCAGACAGCCCGCACCGCCGCGCGATTGTCGGCCGAAAAGGAGTTCGTCAAATGGTTCGAGACGAACGTTCGGGCCGTTGAATACAGCGGGAACCAGCAGATCATCATGCTGGAATCCGACGGCATCACCTTGACGGAAACCGGCAAGGCCGTGGAAACGACGGCTGAAGGCATTACCGCCGCGGCTTCCGGCGCCCTGCGAGGACTGACGGTCCTCGGCGTACAGCAGGATGGCAATGGCCAGCTACTGACGCTGGTCATGGGCTGGAAGCCGGAATACGCGGTGTCTGCGGCAAGCGCCCAGAAAGTCAGCGAAACCGGGTCGCAACCGGCCATTCCGACTCCGCCGGCCGAGGTCGAGGTTGGGATTCCGATTGACCGGGAAATCCCGTCCAAGACGACCATTGCTGACGAAGCCGGAGAGTTCTTCTAACAACTGTAAATGTGCCGCACGAGGCTCATGGTGTCGCCATGAAAAAGGAAATGCTGACAACCCTGATTGGAGCCATCGCAACCATGAGCTTCGCGGCGCAAACCGGTATCGAGGGAACGGCGGAACACATCAAGCTTGGCGGATTACGTCAGGTCCACGTCACCATCAGCAAGCATGAGGAGTCCGTGGACCTGAACGTATCCTTCATACCCGTTGCCGGCTTTGATTCAGCCACCAATGATCGCATAAACAAACAGAAGGGCAGAACCTACGCACTGGAAGCCCTCGCCAGGTATTTGGGCGGCGACCGGGCGAGCGTGGTTGTTAGCGGCATGACCGTACTGGGAGTGCAGCAGACGGGCGGGAAATGGGACGGACACTATAAAGTAAGCAAGGCTTACATCGCCGAAACCACTCCTCGTCCGATAGCGGACTCCGGACGGATAACATCACCCCTCGAATCCAAGTCCGCAAATCTGTTGACCCGCAAAGGCGATTACCTCGACACCATCTACGCCCTCACCGAACAGGATATCCACTTCTCCCCTGATATTCATGGCGAAGAGCTGGATCTGGCCATTGCTGAAACGGAATCGTCCATCATGCTGGCGTTTGACTCTATAACCGCCGACATCAAAAAAGATGTACTGCTCCTGGACATTGAGAAGAACGAGTTGATCGGCGAAATCCGGCGAGTCCGGGAGCAATTCATTCGCCGCCTTTCCGAATTCGCACAAGGAGAAGCGCCCCATGCGCCGTAATCACATAACCGCCTTCATCCTGGTAGTGGTTTCCCTTTGCGCCTGCGCGCCAGCGATTGCGGATGATTACACGCGGTTTCAGGCGGAGCCGCCCTTCGATTCGTGTTTATTGGCGTCGCCTCTGCTGATGGAAATCGGGGGGGCGCGGGGATTCCGCATGGATGACGGGCGAATTGTGGTTCTAAGTGTTGCGTCAACCACAGTGGAGGATGATTCGGCCGCCGATCGTCTGCGAATGATCAAGATTTGCCGGGCCAAAGCCGCTGCCAACATCCTCAAAGAACAGCAGGGCATCGAGGTCCATACGGTAACACACCAAGAGGATAAAACCGTCATGGTGATTAAAGACGGGATCGAGTACGCATCCAATGTGACCGAACTGCTGGATATGGTTCGCGAGGAAGCCAGGGGGCGAGTTCATAGCCTGCCGGTCGTGGCGACCTGGTATTCGTCGGACCATCGCCTGTTCTACCTCGCCATCGGAGAGGTCGCTTCATCATCGCGTGTACCAAGGCCCCCTATCTCGGAGGAAATGCCATGAAGATTCTTACTACAATTCTATTCGGTCTCGCCATCAGTCCGTTCGCAGTGCTGACGGTGTCCGCGACTGAAATGCCCAAAGCCGACACCGAAGTTGTGACCGCCAGCGGCGTGGGGGTCACCGCAAATGACGCCGAAAAGAACGCGTTATTGAGCGCCGTCCAACAGGTCGTGGGCATGTTTCTGGATGCCGAAACCATGATCGAGAACGAGAAGCTCGTCCATGACCAGATCCTCTCGTTGAGCAGTGGATTTGTTTCCAGTTATGAACTTATCCAGGAACCTCGCCAGAGGATATTCGACGGCCTCTACGAGGCTACCGTCCGAGCCGTTGTCCAGAAGTCGAGCATTGCCGAACGATTGGGGGCGGCTCACATGATCAAGGTGGATATAGACGCCAAGGATCTTTGGGCCAGTGACGTCACGCGGATACAATCCGCGCAGGATGGCATGGCCATGCTCGAGAAAATGCTGCCTGAACTTCAACTCAAGCTGTTGAAGGTCGAGTTGGCTGTGCCGGCGGATCGCTCCGGAGTAAACCCCGCCCTGCCCGAAACAAAGCCCGACCCGGACTCATCCATGGTCTGGTGCGCGTGGAATATCGCACTGCGATTCGACTTGCCGTTTTACTATGATGAAATTGTCCCCCGGCTGGAAGCGGCCTTCGACGCGGTCGCTACAGAACCTCCGGCCGAGGTTCGGCAGAGAACGCCGCAACAGTGGGTGCAGGGCACATCGCGATATGGCCACTTCAAAATGGCAGTCACCAGGGAAATGGGACGATGGAACTTCAGTGATTCTCTGACCGGTGGACGCGAATGGGATCAGTTTGGCGGGCGGACCGCGCCGATCTATCTCAATGTGTCAGCCGACACATCAAGACAGAATCAGCAGTTCAAACAGTACTTCCTTCCGCGCGACAAGGCACAATCTCTTCAGCAGAAGGCACAAGGCCGGCTAGGAATCCACATCGCCCTGCGCGATGACAGCGGCGTGATCTATGACGACACCATGCCCGTGGAAACGGCCCTCGTTCTTGCGGAATTCAGGCCCCCGATGCCATATCAGGTGCCGCCACTGAACATCGAATTGCCCAACGCTTATGCATCCAGCTTGGTGCAACCCATAGTGTTTCAGCCGATACGCGTTATGACCGTTCCTGTGGATGGATTCTGGATATCTCCGGAGTTTCGATTTGATGATGCTGTCCAGGCATCCGGCTTCAACGCCTGGGAACGGTTCTGTTTTTCGGATTCTGTGACTCTGCGTTACGAAACGCTGTTGAAACCGGAGGATCTAAAGAGAATCAAGTCGGTTGAAATGAAGGTCGTACGATACTGACGCGCGTGGGTACGTTATGCGCCGAGATGGTACGGCTTCCAACCAGAACGCGGGGGATAGGGAGAATAAACGGGGCAAGAGCTGAAAACTAAAAGATGGAACACTATGAAATCCACTGCTTCCGCCCCTATAACCGTCACCAAGAAAACCGGAGGGAACAACTGATGTCCCGCTTGCTGATATACTGCATAATGCTCATTCTATGCGCGGGTTGCGCCACCCGTTATCCGATGGGGCTGACCCGCGACCAGTGGGACGCGCTCACGCCCGACCAACAGGCCGAGTACCAGGCGCGGCAGTACGAGCTTGATCAACGCCACCGCATGCAACTCGCCGCCGAACAGGCGGAGCGTGAACGAATCCGGCACGAGCAGATCGCCGCCGAACGGGAACGCCTTGCCGAACTGTACACCAACGCCCGCTACGGCGACATCGTCCGCGTCTCGCTCCAGGGTGGCTCCGTGGAATACTACGGCAACCGATATCCTTATCAACCGGTCGCCTTTGAGATTGCCAGAGGTGAAGCGAAGGTGATCAACGTCGTCCGGTCCGGCCAGATCCAGCAGTCCGTCCCGTTCCGGGTTCGTCTCTCGCAGGATGGACAATCGTTCTTTTTCAACGAGGGAAGCCATCGCCAAGAGGTCCTGGTCAACCGGGACTGGGAACGAGGCCAATCCTATACATTGTCCAACGCCGAGATCAAAGGCACCTTCGGACTGCCGGGAGCCTCCGTGTTTATCAAATATCAGGATCTGCCCGGCTCACCGGAACGTGTTGTAATTGAACATCGATAAAGGCGGTCTCATATGAAGAGTGCCATTTATAAACTCGTAGCGGTCGGTACAATAAGCTGCCTTGCAGGTTGTGCCCCCCAAGAAGTGGCTACAGGCACGCAGACACAATCAAGAGTCGAACTCCCAACGACATACGGGACTTATGTGATGAAAGAATCGCGCTGGGTCCCGCTAGGGCAAGAAACAACACGACTTGATTCCGCGGAAATAGAAGTGCTTGTATTTGATCGTGTGATCGCTATCACTCCCGCCAGGCCAGAAGCAATTGTGTCAATCTATCCCGTGCGCCGAGTCACGCGTATTGTGGAAGAGGTTGTAAATTATAGGGAGGGACCGGCCGCTCGTTATACAACCGCCCCTGTCGCATCGCTGATGATCGACACTGAACGCCCCCTAGGTATTAGCGCTCGCCCTGCTGCAGATCGACTTGATATGCTGGTTGTCAGCACGACAACGCCTCTACCCAGTGGCTATTATCTAATTGAGGTCAGAGGGGGGCATCGCCATATGGTAGAGGTGGCAACCGCGCTTCCGAGCTTGGGAGAGCTGCATGCCTGGTATCGTACGCTTGAGCGCAGCGAGGCCTTTTCATGGGGGCAATGGCAGGTGGATGCTGACCAGGCTCATACAGGACAGGGACAGCGCAATTATCAAGGGCGGAGTATCCTCAATATTGCCTACAAAGAGCCAGAGCAATATGAGCAACTTGCCTCACGGCTATGGAATCAGGTTAATGACGCCCTCTCTACCAGGAACGTCGCCAACCTTGTCGCACTCATCCCTCAAGTCACTCAGTTTGACAGTTCGATGAACACGCGTCTCCGGGATGAACTGGCGGGACATATCTATGAGGCGATGCAGACTGCATATAGCCAAGGAAACACAACCGGAGTTGTCGGGCTTTATGAGGGCGCGCAGGCGCTGATGTCGGACCACAGGGACATGAAGACGCTATACGCAAGCGCGCGCACGCAGCGACTTTCCCGGGAATCGCGACTCAAGGAGAAGTATGACGCGCTTCTCAAGGATGCCGATGCGCGTGGCAACCTGCTGACACGATATTCGCTTAGAGAATCAGATGGTATCACGGAGGCCAATATAACTATTGCTGAGAATCATCTTCATTATACATATAAACGGTGGGGCTTCGCACAGACGAACAACGTCTGGTATGGCGACATTGCGAGTATAAAGACATACGATAGCATGGTGTTCATGACTCAAAGCCATGGCGCAAGTCTAGATCTTGCGCGACATGGCGCAATGGATTCCCGATATGTGAATCTTTTGTTCGGCAAGCAAACGGAAAGGGATCAGTTCGTCAGGGATCTGGACAGACATCGCAGGACATGGGAAGAGAAGTGGGCTGACGCTCTGACTGTCGAGATAACCGCATGGCCAGTCTACTGGAGTGAAGCCGTGTACGTCGAGAACTTGCCGTGGCGCTTTGATAGCATGGAAGATGACAGAAATAAAATCTTCGAAGTGCAGAGTGATGACCGACATGCGGCAAAGGTAGAGCCCGGCAAAACGGTCCGGCTTCAGGCGTCGTGGCTCCGCTTCAGATCGCTTGACGGTGAACCCGTTCGCGTCGTGGTACGCCGTTGCATGTACAGTGGGATGAAGCGGGTGGAATAGCAGGATGGAAGGAAATGTGATCGAGAGAAGTGAATGCCGA
>CAYRPR010000164.1:0-5705 GCA_964425945.1 uncultured Verrucomicrobiota bacterium
CCGCTTCGGGATCGTGTTCAATTCCGCGTAGGCGCGCTTCCAGATCGGATTCGGCTCCTTGGGCATGTCGTGCAGGTTCTTGGGCGTGCGGATGCCGGCCACGACGTCTTCGCCCTGCGCGTTGATCAGGTATTCGCCCATCGGCGTCGCTTCGCCGGTCGACCCGTCGCGCGTGAAGGCCACGCCCGTGCCGGAATCGCCGCCCATGTTGCCGAAGACCATGGTGCAGACGTTGACGGCGGTGCCGAGCAGGCCGGTGATCTTGTTGATCTGGCGGTATTTCTCCGCGCGCTCGCCGTTCCACGATCCGAACACGGCGCGGATGCAGTGATCGAGCTGTTCCATCGGATCCTGCGGGAAGGGCTTCTTGACCTTCTTGTGATAGACCTTCTTATAGATATCCACGAGCTCCTTGAGCTGGGCCGCGGTGAGGTCGGTATCCTCCTTGGCGCCGTATTTCTTTTTGAGACGGTCGAGCTCGTGCTCGAAATGCTCGTGGTCCAGGCCGGTGGTCGGGCCCATCACCACGCCGCCGAACATGTCGATGAAGCGGCGGTAACAATCCCAGCCCGTGCGTTCGTTGCCGGTCTGCTTGATGAATCCGTGGATGGACTTGTCGTTCAGGCCGAGGTTCAGCACGGTGTCCATCATGCCGGGCATGGACACGGCGGCCCCGGAACGGACGGAGACCAACAGGGGGTTGCGCGGATCGCCCAGTTTCTTGCCCATCATCTTCTCGAGTTTGCCGAGCTGGGCCTTGACCTGCTCCATCATGCGCGGCGGGTACTTGCCGTCGTGCTTGGAGAAGTAGGCGCAGGCTTCGGTCGAGATGGAGAATCCGGGCGGCACGGGAAGATTCGCGTTGGCCATTTCGGCCAGGTTGGCGCCCTTGCCGCCGAGAACGGCCTTGTCCGCCATGCTGCCTTCGGTGTGTTCCTTGCCGAATCCGTAGAAAAAGACGTACTTCTTGTTGCTGTCACGCTTGGCTGTCATAGACACATTCCTCGTGTTGGTTGCGTTCCGAACTGTTTGCCTGTGCGGATTCCGGCGGGTGCAGGATTCGGGATCGAGTACTCGCGAGCCGCATCTTCATCCCGCGCCGAAAGCACGGGATTTAAGAGCGCCACAGGGTAGCAAAGACCGGGGGGCTGTCAAGCGTTTGAAAGCGTCACCGCGCCGGGCGCGGCGCGCGGAGCTTCAGCGGGCTTGAGCTCCTCCTTGGCGGTCGTCACTTCGACGGCCACGATGCAGATGTCGTCGGCCACCGGTTCGCCCTGCGCGAACGCCTCGATGTCCTTGATCAGGTGGTCCACAATGACCTGGACCGGCTTGTACAAATGGCGTCGGATCACCTTCTCCATGCGCTGGAGCCCGTACTCCTCCCCCTCCGGATTCGACATCTCATAGACCCCGTCCGTGAAGAAGAGGAAGATGTCGCCCGCGATCAGGCGCACGTGTCCGCCCGTGTACACCTCCTCCGGCAACAGGCCCAGGGCCGCGCCATGCGGCGCCGGCACGTCGAGACGCGATATCTTCCCGATGCTCCGCCGCACATGGAACGGCGCCGGATGACCCGCGGACGTGTAGGTCGCCACCCGCGCGGTCGTATCGGCCACGAAGTAGAAGGCGGACGCGAACAGCGGATGCGGAAACGCCCTCAGCATCTCACAGAACTGTTTGTTGACCTGGCCGATGAAGTGCCGCGCGTTGCGGCCCTGCGCCGACAGGTCCCGCAACAGCGTACGCATCATCGCCGTGATCAGCGCGCTGCGCGCGCCGTGGCCCATCACGTCGGCGATCAGGATGCCGGCGCAGTCCGGCGCCAGTTGCATCAGGTCGAAGAAATCCCCGCCCAGCGCCATGGCCGGGCTGTAATGATGGCAGAAGACGAGGCGCAAGCGGCCTTCGTAGTGAACCTCCGGCACCTTCGGATACGGGCGGTTCAGATAGGCCTGCTGGAAGTCCTTGGCCAGTTCGATGTCATGCTGCATCTCGCGGGTTCGCACGGAGGCGGCGTTCTGCAGATCCTGCCGCATGCGATCCATCCAGTCGTTGAGGTTCTGTTCGACGCGCGAGGGCGCGGTGTCCAACTGGCCTTCGACGACCGGATTCGCCTTGCTCCGCCGGGTCAGGTCCATCGGCTGGTCGAGCGCATTGCGGAAGACCCAGTCGCCTGCTTCCAGCAATTCCGTGTACGGCTCGATGAACAACTGGCGTCCGGTCCGGTGCGCTGTATGGATGAGACCCAGCATGGCGACGATGCTGGCCAGCACGCTCATGAGCATGGCGCCGTAGAGCGCCATGGGATAACGACCTTCGGCACGGAGCGTGATGATCCACACCGGACCGGCCCACTCCGTTTGCGCGCGGAGCGGATCTCCGATAAACCGGTATCCGACCTGCCAACCGAACCCCGCGCCCTCGGCGCTGAACTCTTCCGCGATCCGGGCGAGCACTTCCGGCTCCACGGTCCGCCCGGCGGCCGGTGTCCAGACGGAGCGGCCAACCAGCACGGTCACCGTATCGTCCCCGGCCGCCGCGTCGGCCAGATGGTCGAACGCCGGCAGGTCGATCTGCAGGTACAGTACGCCCCGCATGCGGCCGGGATTCGCCGGATCCCAGATGGATAGCGCCACACCCAGTCGCCCGTCCTGCAGATCGCCGTCCGCCACCGGACGCGAAGAGCGCTGGGCGCGCGCGAGCGACCACCACCCCTGCTCGGCAAATTCATAGCGGTCCGGCTTGTCCGACGCCGCGATCAGTACACCTTGCGCGTCGGTCAGCAGGAGCATGCGGATGGACGACTCATGTTCGGTCAGGAAGCGGAACATCTCCCCCACGGAGTTGTTCAGGATCGTGCGCACGATCAGTTCATCACGCCCCAGCTCGGCCCATTGTTCGGCAATGGAACCCGCGCGGTCCTGCCGGCCCGACATTGAAACGGAGCGACCGGACCGTTCCGCGCTGGTCAACAGCTGGTCGACGTTGGGAAGGACCGCCAGACTGCGCAATCGAACAATCTCTGCGCCGAGGATCTGTTCGATCTCCTCGCTCAACAGGCGGTGCGGCTCGACGAGGCGCGCGTTATGGGCGTGCTTGAAGTGCCGCCACGCGGCCCAGTTGACGCCGACCAGGATCACGCAGACCGGCAACACCACGCACAACGCTATCCATCGCTTGATTTTGAGGTGCAACGTCATAAAACCCCTTATCCTGCATCATCGGGCATCAAATGGCACGTCTGAAATGCGGAAGATTTGGCCGATACGACGACGGTACGGGGGACGGATGAAAACGCGCAGGACGGGTGTCCGGCCCGCGTCGATCCATCAGACCATTCGTCCATTCGTCCCCCCGTCCCTTCCTCCTTCTCCCGCCTGTACGACCAGCGGTCCGATCCGTTCGATGACCTCGTCGATTTCCTCCTCGGTCGTAAAGCGGCTCAGGCTGAAGCGAACCGCGCCGCGCGCGGCGCGATCGGGCCACCCCATGGCGCGTAGCACATGCGAAGGTTCCGCCGCCCCGGACAGGCAGGCGCTGCCCGACGAGCAACAGATGTCCGCCATATCGAGAAGCGCCAGCAGAGCCTCGGATTCCACCCCTTCGAAAAGGGCCAGGCTGGTATTCGGCAGGCGATACGTCTCCGAGCCCGGAATATGAAGGCCTGGCGCCACGCGGCGCAGGCCCTCTTCCAGCCGGTCGCGCAGACGCCGCATGCGGACGATCGCCTCCCGATCCTCCTGTCGGATCAGCTCCGCCGCGCGGCCAAGACCGACAATGCCCGGCACGTTCTCCGTCCCGGCGCGGCGCCCGTTCTCCTGGTCGCCGCCGACCAACAGCGGAGCGGCAAGCCGCCCCCCGCGCACGAAAAGGGCCCCGACACCCTTCGGACCGTGGAATTTGTGGGCGGAGACGGACAGGTAATCGGCTTGTACGTCATCGAGAATATCCGGCGCCTTTCCGAATGCCTGCACGGCATCCGTATGAAAGAGAATGGACCGTTCGCGCGCCATGCGCGCAAGTTCGGCGAGCGGAAACAGCACGCCCGTTTCGTTGTTCGCGGCCATGACGCTGACCAGCGCCGTATCGGGCGTCAGCGCCGCGCGGTAGGCTTCCAGGTCGAGTAGCCCGTGCCGGTCCACCGGGATTCGCGTGATGCGATAGCCCTGTCGTTCCAGATGGGCCAGATCGTTCAGGACCGAAGCATGCTCAATGGCGCTCGTGACCAGGTGACGGCGGTCGGGGTGGCGCGCGACCGCATCACGGATCGCCGTATTGTTGCTCTCCGTCCCGCCGCTTGTGAATACGATCTGCGCGGGACGCGCGTTCACCAGGGCCGCAACCGCGGCCCGCGCATCCTCCAGGGCGGACGACGCGCGGCGGGCGAAGGAATACGGGCTGGACGGATTCGCATAGTAGCCGTCGAGGAACGGCGCCATCGCATCGCGCACGGCCGTCGCGACACAGGTTGTGGCATTATTGTCCAGATAGATCATCGGTGAAGAAAGCCCGTTGCCATCCCAGCTCCCCTAGGTATCAGAACAATGAAATCGGTTCAAGGATCGTATTTATGGTTGCCGACCTTCTCCTCCAGCTATACAATCCCGATCCAGCGCCACGCGCCTATCCCGAGGGGTTCATGACAACCACACAGAAACCAATTCGTGTTCTGGTTGCTGATGATCATGAGGTCATGCGCGAGCTGCTCCAGCGCATGCTGGATACGCTCGGCTATTCCTGTGACTTGGCGGAAGACGGCACGACCTGCCTGAAAAAGCTGAAACAGAACGGATACGACCTGGTCTTTCTGGATCTCGTAATGCCGGGCGTCGACGGCGCAAGTACGCTCCAGAAAGTCCGCGCGGAGCATCCCGACACGATGATCGTGGTGGTTTCGAGCCAGGACGATGACGAGGTCATCAGCGACATCCTTTCACAGGGCGCCGTGGCCTATCTGGCCAAGCCGGTTCAACTCGACCACATTCGCGATGTCATGGAGAGAATCGAGCAGGCGCAGGGCCAGGGCGAGTCCCCTTGACGTTCAATTCGCACAAAACCTAAATTAATTGCATGCGGTCACGATCGGCATCTCTGCATATATCCTAAAAGATTGTCCCGGTCGGATTGTCCTACGGGCTTGGATGCGGCGTAGCTTGTGCTAGGATCATCGGCGCCATGAACAGCATACAGCCATCGAATCCCCAGCGGCATATCATCGTATCCGCCCTCACCTTGCTCTCGGCGCTCTTCATCCTGGGGGTGCTGGCCTGTGCGGCCTGGTGGATGGGAGGTTTCCTGGTCTACTTCTCCAATGTCTTCATGCCGATTGCGGTCGCGGGCATCGCGGCTCTGGTTATGAAGCCCTACTATGAATGGATCTTCGGGCGCACGGGGCGCAGGGCCTGGCTCGCGGTCTTGCTCGTCTATCTATCCCTGCTGATACCCTTGGCGGCCGCGATTTGGTTCTTCGGCGCATTGATTGCGGAGCAGGCGGCGGGATTGGTCCGGAGCGGCGTGGGCCTGCTCCGTCAGGGCTGGATCCTGTTGACCGCGCGGTGGCCGGAGATCGTGGAGTTGGCGGGCGGCGATGATTGGAACGTGCGCGTGCAGGAGGTCGTCGAGCAGCGATTCGACCTCATATCCGCCGGAGTTGTCGCGGTGTTGCAGGCCGCCTATGCGGCCGGCGCCAATGTGTTCCGGCTGCT
>CAYRPR010000165.1:0-5698 GCA_964425945.1 uncultured Verrucomicrobiota bacterium
CGTCCTCGCCGTGGCCAAGGCCATCCGGGAAGCCGGCATCGTTCCGGAAATCACGTGTTACCTGCTGTTTACGATATTCGAGGAAGTCGGTTCCGGCGCGTCGTCGGTTTTGCACGGCCATATCGCGGAAATGGTGAGCATCGACAATTCCACGGTCGCCCCCGGACAGGAATCCACCGAGACCGGCATTACCATTGCGATGATGGATTCCAGCGGGCCGTTTGACTATCACCTGACCCATAAACTCATCGAGCTCTGCGACGGCGCGGACCTGAAATATACGAGGGATATATTCCGACATTACCGTTGCGATGCGGCGTCCGCGGTGGAGGCGGGCAACGATATCCGCACGGCGCTCGCCTGCTACGGAGTGGACGCGTCGCACGGCTACGAGCGCACGCATCAGTATTCCCTGTTCGAGTTGAGCAAGCTGATGGCGCTCTACATCCAGTCGCCGGTGACCGTGAGCCGCGACCGCTACGAGTTGGGACCCATCAAGGGGTTCCCGCACCAGCCGATCGAATAGGAACGTGAGTAGGGGAGGTTGATTTGATTTTGCGCGCGACGATGATCCTGGCCGGGCTGACGATCTGCGCATGCTCCCGTCCCGCGCCGGACCGGCCGGCATCCGGCGCCGACGGACCGGTTCAGGGCGGCGAGTTGATCGTCGCCATTCAATCGGACGGCCGCTCGCTGGACCCGCACCGCGTGACGGACGCCGCCTCGATGCGCCTCATCGAGAACCTGTACGGGACCCTGATGCGCTACACGGACGTTTACGGAGAGGTCGAACCCTATCTGGCGCAGTCGTATGCCGTGTCCGATGACGGCCTCGATTACACGTTCGTGCTGCGGGAAGGCATTACGTTCCATCAGACCGGGCGGGCGATGAACGCCGAGGACGTGGTCTATTCCATTAACCGGATTATCGAACAGGAAGTACGCGCCGAGCAGTTCGCTCCGATCGAATCGATGCGGGCGGCGGACTCGCACACGGTCGTGATTCGGCTGAAACGGCCGGTAGCGCCGTTCCTGACTTACCTCGCCTATCCGATGAACGCGATCGTGGACCGGGAAGTCGTGGAATCCAACAGCGGCTCACTCGATTCCGCCGATGCGGGAAGCGGTCCGTTTCGCCTGATGCAGTGGCGCAAAGATCGTCACCTGATACTGGAGCGGTATGAGGGATATCATGAAACGGGGCGGCCCCTGTTGGATCGGATTGTATTCCGTCCGGTGTCGGATGAAACGGCGCGTATGACCGCCTTACGAACGCGCGAGATTCATCTCAGTCTCGATGTGCCCGAGAAGGACCGCTCCATCCTGGAGCGCGCCGGCCATATCCGGGTCGCGTCCGTGCCGGGGACTTTCTGGGAATACCTCGGACTGAACACGCGGCGACCGCCGCTGGACGATCCGCGCGTGCGGCAGGCCGTGGCGTGGGCCGTGGACCGGGATATGGTCAATACGATGGTCAAGTTCGGCCGCGCCCGGGTCCTGCGCGGCGGATTCCTGCCGCCGAACCATTGGGCGTACACGGACTGGGAAACGTACCCGGAACGAGATATGGAACGGGCTCGCGCGTTGCTGGCCGAAGCGGGGTATGCGGGTGAGACCCTGGTGTTGCGGGTCGGGTCCGCCTTTCCATATCAGGTGGCCGCCGCGCAGGTGGTGAAACAGAACCTGGAGAGCGCGGGATTCGAGATCGAGATTCTCGCCGAGGAGTCCGGGGTGTTCTTCGAGGCGCTGAACCGTGGAGATTTTGACATGACGCTGGTCGGCTGGCTGGGATTCGTGGATCCCGACGAATGGCTCTATAACATCTTTCACTCGGACGGGCGCTGGAACCAGCAATCGTACCGCAACGCGGACGTGGATCGATGGCTGGAACAAGGGCGGGTCGAGAGCGATCCGGACACGCGGAAAGACATCTATCGCCGCGCACAGCAACGCATCATCGAGGACGCGCCCGTGGTCCTGCTGTATCTGAACGAACAGACATCGGCGTGGCTGGACAACGTACAAGGTTACCGCGTCCATCCGACGGCCACCACCCGATCATTGAGCGAGACCTGGCTGACACCTCTTCCCTGAGCACTCAACACTGAAACCTCCCCCATGCTGAACTACACACTCAAACGTGTTCTGATCGCCGTGCCGGTGCTGATCGGCGTGTCCGTGATCAGCTTCTTCATCGTACGCCTGGTTCCGGGCGACACGGTGACGGCGATGCTGGGCGCGCATTACAGTGAGGCGGAAGCGGAGGCCTTGCGCGTGAAGTACGGGCTGGATCGACCGCTGTTCGCGCAGTACGCGTACTGGCTGGGTAATGTGGTACGGGGCGATTTCGGCCAATCCGCGTTCACGGGCCGCCCCGTGCTCGAAGCGATTGCCGAACGGCTACCGGTGACCCTGCAACTTGTTGCGATCAGCATCGGTCTGGCCATTCTCTTCGCGGTGCCGTTGGGCGTCGCGGCGGCCGTGAAGCGGGGCGGACCGGTGGATGCGCTGGCGACGTTTGTCGGGCTTTTCGGAATTTCCGTACCCGGGTTCTGGCTGGGCGTTCTGATGATCCTGCTCCTTTCCCTGACCCTGGGTTGGCTCCCGTCCGGCGGCTATGTGAGCTGGAGCCGGGATCCGATCGCGAATCTGCGTCACATGATCCTCCCGGGGCTGGCGCTGGGCGCCGCGGTGGCGGCGGTGATCATGCGCATGACGCGATCGGCCATGCTGGAGGTGCTGAACGAGGAGTATATCCAGATGGCGCGGGCCAAGGGCGCTCCGCGTTTCGTCGTGATCGTGAAACACGCGTTGCGCAACGCCCTGATCCCGGTCGTCACCGTGATCGGAATCCAGGCCGGATACCTGCTCGGCGGTTCCGTCGTGATAGAGCAAATCTTCTCCCTGCCCGGTATCGGCCTGCTCGCGTTGCAGGCGATCAACAACCGCGATTATGCGCTGTTGCAGGGGACGGTCCTGTTCGTGGCGGTCTGTTTCGTACTGATCAATCTGCTGGTGGATGTACTCTACGCGTGGCTCGACCCGAGGATCAAATATTGAAGAAATTCGAAATCCGAAACACGAAACAAATGCAAAATGGAAATGGACGAGACCATGAGGTGCGCGCGCTTGGAACAGTGTGATTTCGGTGATGTGAATTGGTTTCGGATTTCGATATTCGAGTTTCGGATTTGGATATGCATGGGGGAAGCAATGGTAAATGTATGAGACGTGGCACAGATTCCGGGAAAACCGGCTGGCGCTGATCGGCCTCGTGGTGATCCTGCTGTTTGCCGCGGCGGCGTTGGCGGCTTCGTGGATCGCGCCGTATGACCCGTACGGGATGCGCACGGAATCGATGCTGCGCGCGCCGGGGCCCGGGCATTGGCTCGGGGCCGATCAGTTCGGCCGCGACATCCTGAGCCGGGTGCTGTACGGCGCGCAGACCTCCTTGCGCGTGGGCGCCATCGCCGTGGGTATCGCGTTGCTCGCGGGCACGCTCATGGGAATCGTGGCGGGCTATTTCGGGCGGTGGATCGACGGCGTGCTGTCGCGCGTGATGGATGTGATGTTCGCCTTTCCGGATATCCTGTTGGCGCTGGTGATCATGGCCATCCTCGGTCCCAGCACCACCAACGTCATGATCGCAATCGGCATCGTGTACACGCCGATCTTCGCCCGGATTGCGCGCGGGGCCGCGTTGTCGGTCCGTTCCGCCGTCTTCGTCGAGGCGGCCCGGTCCATGGGGGTGGGGGATGTCCGCATCATGATCCGACATATCCTGCCGAATATTCTGCCGCCGCTGATCGTGCAGACCACCTTGTCTTTTGCATTCGCCATACTGGCCGAGGCGGCGTTGAGTTTTCTCGGGCTCGGCGTCGAACCCGACGCGCCGTCGTGGGGCATCATGCTCAACGAGGGCAAGAACTGGATGGAGCACGCCTGGTGGGTCGCGGTGTTCCCGGGCGTGGCGATCACGCTGGCCGTGTTGAGCTTCAATGTGGTGGGCGACGGATTGCGCGACGCCCTGGACCCGAAATTGAGGAACCGGAATGGATAAGACCACCGTCATCGAATCCATCCTGAACATCGAAGACCTGCGCGTGCGTTTTCATACGCGAAACGGCGCGGTCACGGTCGTGGACGGTTTGAACCTGGAGGTGAAACGCGGCGAGATTCTCGGCCTGGTCGGGGAATCGGGATGCGGGAAGAGCGTCACGGCGCGGGCCATCATGCGACTGATCGGTCAAGGGCGCGGGGAAACGGTGTCCGGACGAATCCTGCTCGACGGCGATGATTTGTTGCGGAAGAGCGAGCGTGAGATGACCTCCCTGCGCGGCCGGCGTCTCGCCATGATCTTCCAGGACCCGATGACGTCGCTCAATCCCGTTTATACCGTGGGCGATCAGATCGCCGAAGTCCCGCTCCTGCACGAGCGGGTGACGCGGAAGAAGGCGCATGCGCACGCCGTTGAGATGCTCGCGCGGGTGGGGATCCCGGCGCCGGCGGATCGCGCGCACTGCTATCCGCACGAATTCAGCGGCGGGATGCGTCAGCGCGCCGTGATCGGGATGTCGTTGAGCTGCCGGCCGGCTGTGCTGATCGCCGATGAACCGACCACGGCGTTGGATGTGACCATCCAGGCGCAAATGCTGGATCTCCTGCTCGCTCTGCGCCGTGACTTGGGCACGTCGATCATCCTGATCACCCATGATCTCGGCGTGGTGGCCGAGGTCTGCGACCGGGTGGCCGTCATGTACGCCGGGTCCATCGTCGAGCAGGCTCCGGTCAAGACGCTGTTTGCCCATCCGCGTCATCCCTATACGCAGGGCTTGCTGGCGAGTCTGCCGCGCCCGGGCGGGCGTGAGCGCCTGAAGCCGATCGAGGGACGGCCGCCCGACCCGGCGGACAGGCCATCGGGCTGCCCATTCGCGCCGCGATGCCCCTTCGCATTCGATGCCTGTGGAGACTTCCCGACGTTGGAACGGGTCGCCCCTCAACATGACGCGGCATGCTGGCTGGAGAAACGAACCCATGAGTAACGAACCCTTCATCGCGGTCCGTAACTTGAAGAAATACTTTCCCGCCGGACGTGGCCGCTCGTTGAAGGCGGTTGACGACGTCAGCTTCGATGTGTATCGCGGCGAGACGCTTGGAATTGTCGGGGAATCCGGTTGCGGCAAGTCCACGCTGGGCCGCACGATGATCCGGTTGCTGGAGCCGACCGCGGGCCGTCTGCTCTACAACGGGTCGGATATCACCGAACTGACCCGGCGCCGGATCAAGTCCTTGCGCCGCCATTTCCAGATGATCTTCCAGGATCCGCACTCCTCCTTGAATCCGCGCATGTCGATCCGCCGGATTCTGGAGGAGCCGCTGGTCACGCACCGGGTTCCGCGCGCCGACCGGAATCGCAGGGTACGGGCGTTGTTGGACGCCGTTGGGCTCCCGGCCGATGCCCTCGGACGCTATCCGCATGAATTCTCCGGCGGGCAACGGCAACGAATCGGAATCGCGCGGGCAATCGCCTTGAATCCGGAATGTGTCGTGGCGGACGAACCCGTCGCCGCGCTGGACGTGTCCATTCAGGCTCAGATCATCAACCTGATGATCGATCTGCAGAAGGAGTTCCGGTTGACGTACCTGTTTATCGCGCATGAATTGAGCGTGGTGGAACATATCAGCGATCGCGTGGGTG
>CAYRPR010000166.1:0-5637 GCA_964425945.1 uncultured Verrucomicrobiota bacterium
CCCTGCTTCGACGGCTGTCTTCCGCTCGAACTGCACTGGTCGCTGGTGGACCGCGCCAACCTCTACCGGATCGATGACGATGGCGTAGTCGACCGAATCCGTATGCCGGCCGACGGTAAAGCGCCGCTTCCGATTCTATCCGCCGACGACGAATTCATCTATCTCTGCATTCACGCCGCGAAGCACGGCGCGCTCAACCGCATGGCCCTGGCGCACAATGCGCCGGCCGAATGGTTCTGCGATGTGAACAGCGGGAACCGTCTGCGCTGGTTCATGGATATCCAACGATTTCTCGAATCAAAGAACGTCGCGCTGGACTGGGACCGGGTGCGGCGGCGCACCGAGATGTGGAACACCACGGACGACGTGATCGCTTCGCTCCGCGTTTTGCAGCGGCTCGTGCCCGGTCCCCGGGCGGATGAGGCACTCACGAGAATGGGCTGGCGAGAACCGGACCGCGACGACGGAAACCGAATTGGTCGGCGCGTCAACGGATGGTCACGCTTCCTGCTCGCCCGCGGCATGCGGATGCACAAGGGCGTGGCCGTCCGCCCCATCCGGCTCTGGACCGCCAGCCGCGTACTTTTCCCCGCGCCCGCCGAACTGCGGCGGTACCACGGAGCCTGCGCGGCATGGCGTCTGCCCCTGCTGTATCTGACGCATCCCTTCCACATGGTGCGGAAACAATTCTCATGACGTTGTCATCCACACCGGACATTTCCGTCATCATCCCGGCCCGCGACCGTACGGACCTGCTCGCGCGAGCCCTGCGCAGTGCGGCCGCGCAATCGTGGCGGAGCCGCGAAATCATCGTCGTGGGCGACGGACCGCAACCCGCCGTCCGCGCGGTCGTCGAGCGCGAGCGCGCGTCCGGCGCGCAGTACCACGAGCTGCCGGAACCGCGGGGCGCGTCCGCGGCGCGCAACGAGGGACTTCTCCGGGCCCGCGGCTCGTTTATCGCCTTCCTCGATGACGACGATGAGTGGGCGCCGGCCAAGCTGGAAAAACAAATCAGAGTCATGCAAGATGCGCCGCCGCAAACCGGCGTGGTATACACGCGGTACGCCCTTCAATCCGCCGGGGAACGAATCGAACCCTGGCTCCCCGAACCGTCCACCCTGTCCCCGCTCACGTTCATGGAAAACACCGCCTTCGGCGCGTCCGTACCGTTGATCCGCAAGGATTGCTTCGAGCGGCTTCAACCCTTCGATGAGACCTTGCCGGCCTGCCAGGACAAGGACCTGTGGATTCGACTCTCCGCGCGGTACCGGTTTGACCGGGTCCCGGAAATCCTGGTCACCGTCCACATACACGGCAACCAGATCACCGCCGACCTGGACACGAAGATTCGCGCGCGCGAATTGATCTTGCGCAAACATGCCGCCCTGCTGGCCGATCATCCGGCCTCCTCGGCCAGGCTGAAGGCCAAACTCGGCATGCTGTACTGCGCGGCCGGCGCATTCGAGATAGGGGTGCGCCTGTTCCGGGAGGCGCTCGAACTCGACCCCGATCAGGCGGACGCGCGCGCGCATCTCGATCAGGCCGAACGTGATCCCGCGGAACATCGCCGGACGCTGTTGACGGTGCATTTCCGGACTATGGACGGGGTCACCCTCTATTACTGAGCGCGGCCCGGAAACACTCGATTCGCTCCAGGAAGTAGTAGATCTCCGCCGTTTTCAGCCGGACCGCGAACCGGTCCGCCTCGGCGGAAACCGCGGCGCCGTCGATATACGGATTCGCGCGGGCGCCGTTGCAGACGGTGTAATAGATGTGGGTATTCGTATCCTGGACGGCCTCGTCCAGACTCTCCAGCGAAAGATCGCGCAACGAAAATCGATCCGGATGCGCCAGCGTAGCGCGGCGGAGACAGCGAACGACAACACCGGGACCGGCGTTGTAGGCCATGCACAGCAAGGTCGGCGGGATGCTTGATCGCCCTGTTTCGCTTGAGATTCTGCGCGTCATGTCCGCGAGTAAAGCGGCTCCCATGCGCAGGTTGAGCTGTGCATCATACCGGTCCCGCACGAAATCCGTGTCGCGGAACAACGGATGCCGGGCGCGCATGTCTTCCCAGGTCAACCGGGTAATCTGCAGCAGGCCGGACGCCGAGCCGCTGTCCGCCGACGGATCGCCTTCCGATTCCGCCGCGATCAGCGCAGACAGGGTGCCGACATCCTGACCATACGCCTCGGCGGCTTCCTCAACGGGCGTCGTCAAGGCATCGAGCCGCGCCCGGATCGTCGGCCAGTCCGACTTCGGCGATTGCAGGTCGCGGATGATGCGGTAGGCGCGCAGGCGATCGGCATCCCGGACCATCGGCGCCCCGGCAGGCCAAGGCACGGCACAAGGGTCAAATCGCTTGTCCGGCGTTGTGACATCCGTCATCATGCGCCCATTGTGATTGTACCGGGGTGATATGGCAAGCATGCGTACGGCTGGAGTGGAGATTATAACGGCGGGCCGGGAACATCTCCCGGCAACCCGCGCGCTGGCCGGACGGCGCGGCGTACGCGCCTGGCTCCTGCTTCGCATCGCGCCGAATCGCCGTCGAGCGCGTCATCCTGCGGAACGGACGATCGGGGATTTGGCGGCGGGACCGTGGGAGAGCGTATGGATCGTCCATCCCGGTGACCGCGCGGTTTTTGCCGAAGCCGCCGGGCGGCTGATTCATCAAATGTCTTCGGCGGAAACCTTCTTCTGCCCGGTGGTGCATTACGCCATCCCGCCCCGTCTCGGCATACGGGATGACGGGCCCGTGCGTTCGTACGGTTGCACGCCGGACGTGTGCCGGGATCTGGCCGTTCCCCTTCGCGCGAAAGCGCTCGCGGAGGCGTGCTTCCAATGCCTGATCCGGATCGTCCGCGGTTCCGTGCGCGTGGAGCGGCTCATCGTGCGGCAAGTGCCTCAACCGGCGGCGCCCGTGTGGCGCCCCCGCGCGCGGGACGACACCGCCCTGCTCATTCCGCATCGCGGGCCTTCCGCCATGTTGTCGACCTGCCTGCACTATGTGCACGGCATGGACGGACGGGCGGCCGGCGTGCGCGTGGGATTGGACACGACCGCCCCGCGCGCCCTGCTCCCCGTCGCGCGGGATTATCCGTCGACGAACTTCTTCACCGTACATCCGGCCCCGGCGGGTCCGTACGTTCTGCGCGACGCGCTGGCCCGGCGCGCGCGCGAGACCCTGCTGGCCTGGCAGGATTCGGATGATCTGCCTTGCGCCGATCGACTCGTCCGGCTGCGGGCCGATCTGGCGCGCACCCATTGTGATTTTATCGGCTCACACGAACTGCGCGTGGATGAAATAAACGGGACGGTGAAGGCCATACGCTATCCGCTCGATGTGACGGGCGCGCTCGAACGCTGGCCCGGCCAGTCGCTGCTCGGCGGCGCCGCGTTGATTCGCCGCGCCGCGTATCTACAAGCGGGTGGATTCTCACGCCACCGCATGTTCAACAGCGACACCGAATTTCTGTTGCGCGCCTATTTTCACATGCGCATACGAAACGTGGACGAGTTCCTCTATGTGCGTTGGCGGCGCACCGGCTCGCTGACGACCCGTCTCGCCAGTTCGGGGACCTCGCCGGCCCGCATGAAACTGGATCGCCGGATCAAGGAGGACTTCAAACGCGTGCTGGACGGGTCCCTGCCGCTCGACGCGTCCGCCCTCGCCCCGCACCCGGGAACCAAACGGCATCGACTCCGCCCTCTGCGTTAACGGATGGAGACGGCGCCGCGAGCGTCCGAAATCAGGTTCTTCAACGCTTCCGCGCCGGCGGCGGACTGATACACATCCAACCCCAGGCGACAGCGATAGGCGGGCACATCCGCCGCGAAGCGCGCACACAGGGCGTCCGCCGGTCCGTCATCGGGCGCGGACACCTCCGCGTCAGGCGCGAAGACGCGCGAGAAGCCGTGCCAGTCCCGGCGCCCGAATCGCACATCAAGAAAGGCGTCCCACATCTCCGCCTTCGGCAACGGCGCCAGTTCCACCGCGCCGGGCCGCCCCGTGATTTCCGGGAAGACCACCGCGCGCGGAGTCGCCGATGTCACCACATCGGCCTGCAACACGCGCGCGAATTGTGCCGGCGAAAAGGTGTAATGCGTGCCGACGATGTCCCGATAGTTTTCGCAGGGCGTGGTCTCGTTCTCGCGCAACGTGCGGCGGAAATGATACGCGGTTTCATACGCACGGCCCCGCAGATCCTCCAGCAACTCGAATGAACCCGCCCGCACCGACGTAATCGTCGGCATGGCGTGCGCCGCCAGGCCCTCCCCGGCTTTCTTGACCAGCAGCCGGTCGTTCGAGAGCAGCGCGCCGCCGCCGCGCGTCAGCAGGTACATCAGCAACGTGGTCTTGCCGGCTTTCTTCGTGCCGGCGATGACGATGCCGTTTCCGTCAAACACCGCGCAGGCGCTGTGCAGAAAGAGGGCACCGTCCAGCCGAAGCTGTGACGTGATCAATTCGCGGACGGCGCGCATGAGCGGCGTCCGTGCAAACGTGCGATTCGCCCCGTGCGCCACGAGGGTATACCGCTCACCGGGCCGGTCCACGACGTAGAACACATCGTACGGCCGATCATAATACGCCAGGGCGCCGCCGGGACCGCGCCATTCGGGGAGCCGGATAACCCGGCTGTCCAGGACGAAGACGTCGGCCGACACGCCGGTGGGTTCGCCCGCGCCCCATCGTTTGAAGCGATCGGTGTCCACACACAGGTTGACTTCATATCGAGCCGGTCCATCCGGCTCCATCGCGGCGTGCGGATGGAAAAACTCGCACAACCACTCCAAGGACGCCGGCTGATTGGCGCGCACGCGCACGGCGACCCCGTGGTAGCGAATCACATGTTGTACAAATTCGGTTTCCGTCATTCGGCTTCATCCTCCCGGGAAAACCCACGTTGCGCACGTCGGAATCGATATGGCAAGGGCGTATTCCCGCCCCGCCGTCGATCATCGCGACGGCAGGGAAAACAGCTCGACCGGATCGTCACGCCCCTTCACGGTACGGGCCTCCAACGCGTTCACCTCGAAATCGGACGGCAATTGCTCCCGGGTCGCGCGGGAAAAAAGGAGCGCAACGCCGGCGACCTTGGTCAATCCCTCGACGCGCGAGGCCATGTTCACGGTGTCGCCGATCGCCGTATACTCCAGGCGACGGCTCGATCCGATCGTGCCGACGATGGCCGGTCCCGTATGAATCCCGATGCCCACGCCGATATCCTCGCATCCGCCTTCGCCCATGTCCCGATTCAGCGCCGGCAAGGCGGCCAGTATATCGCGTCCCGCGCAGACCGCGTCCCGCGCATGATGCCCGGCCCGGGGGCCGGCGCCGAACAGGGCCATGAACCCGTCCCCGAGAAATTTGTTTACCAGGCCGTTGTACCGATTCTCGACGACGTCCACCATGGCGGTGAGAAACGCGTTCAACATCGAGACGGCCTCCCGGGGCGTGCACGCGTGACAACGGCGGGTGAAGTCACGGATATCGCAGAACAGAACGGTAATTTGCTTCTCGGACCCACCGAGCCCGGCTTCGTTCCGCAGGATCTCCCGCGCCGCCTGTTCGCCCACGTGCAGACCGAATGTTTCCCGGATCCGCTTCTTCTCGCGCATTTCCGCCACCATATG
>CAYRPR010000167.1:0-5633 GCA_964425945.1 uncultured Verrucomicrobiota bacterium
GCCGCGCAACTCGCCCTTGAACTGGGCACGCCCGTGGACCTGATCGCCGTGCGGGGATCCGGCGCGACGCCGGCGCGCATGAACCTGTTCCGACGCGCCCAGCGCGAACCCGGCTACTGGGACAACAAGACGGCCGTCGTCTGGGTCTTTGCCGCGCGCGAATTCACCGAAAGCGACGGCTGGCGCGTCCTGCCCATCGCGCCGTGATCAGTTCGCGCGCCGCGCCAGCATTTCGGCCGCTGCGTCCGCCACGATGCGGGCGAGATGATTGTTGCCGCGCTGGTTGAAGTGGGAGAAGTTGTCCTGATAGATCGTTTCCGGGATCTCCCCCATACGATCGCCCAGGTTGACAAACGCCACGCCGTGCGCCAACAGGCCGTCGATTTGGTTCACCAGATGGCGATAGCCGCGGGATAACGGCATGTAAAATTCGCTGTCGGTGCTATAGGCGTGTTCGATCTCCCAATCGGTCAGTTTCCGCGAGCTGACGAAGTACTGATTCGGCTGAAGACCATGCAGGTAGGGAATCCCGTTCGCCTTCAACAAGTCGTTCAGCGCGATACTGGACCGACTCCACAACGCGGCGGATTCCGCCAGCGCCTCGTCCAGGTCATCGGCCTCCACATACACCGGCCCCCGCTGGGCATAGGGCAATTCCTGCTCCGCTCCGAGCGCTTCCAGGCGCTGGACAAGGCGGTGTTCGGCGCGCCGCTCACGCCGCTCCGCCCCCCGATTCAACCGATGCGCACCCCATCGAACCGCCGCGCTCCGATACCAGCCGCTTGCCAGCAGGGCTCGCGCAAACCGCGC
This sequence comes from uncultured Verrucomicrobiota bacterium, assembly GCA_964425945.1. GTDB lineage: Bacteria > Verrucomicrobiota > Kiritimatiellia > SLAD01 > SLAD01 > CAYRPR01. The sequence goes on from CAYRPR010000167.1 coordinate 811, forward strand.
GCGATTGCGGCGTTCGCGCAGAATCGTCAGCTGAGACTCCATGACTCCCTCATCACGTTCCGGCGTGGGAGAGAGCATCGCCCAGTTCCACGGATAGGACGGATCAACACCCAGCTTCAACAGATTGCTTTGAAAAAACAGCAGTTCATTCACCCCGTCGATGTTGATGATCAAATCGGCGCGCAGGCCCAGTGTGTGGAAATACGTGAACGCGAGCAGTTGCTGGGGCTGTTTATACCCGCCCTGGCACATGGCATTAATGACCACTTTGCGGCCATTTACATAGGGAATCCGCTCAAGGTGCGCGCGAAGTTCATCGCCCGCGGTGGCGCATAGCTGAGCGGCCACCGACCCGCCGAGCACGACCACCACAAACTCATTCGTGTCGACCGGCTTGTAGACGGCTTCGACCTCGCTGTAGAATCCGAACCGCGTATTCGGCACATTATAATAGGGCCGGATCAAATCCGTGTTGGCTACATAACCGATATACGGGTGCAGGGCGAGCACCGGCTTGGCGTGCTCCGTTCCTTCATGGCCGCCCCGTTCGATCAGTGCCGCCCGGGTTTTCTCCATCGCGCGGGCGCCGTACAGGTTATCGCCTTCCGTTACAGCGTGATGCGCCACAGCCGCCAATTCCAGCACCACCGTGCAGACGAACAGCGTAATGAGGAGCAACACCAGACGCCCCACCCACGCTCGAACCGGGTGAGCGGACGAGGGTGCGGGGAATGGCTCGGGGGATGTGGTCATATTTGAGGCCACACCGTATACGCGGAGTGCCGATTGTCAAGTCCGTTGGATCACTTGCACCCGGTCTTTCACTGTTGACCGTCCGGCCCCTCTTGCGTACCGTGCGGCCATCATTCATTACCGAGGGGAAATTCGGACTCCGGTCCATACGATCATGTCGAAGCAAACATCAGCCGTGTGTTGGCCGCGAAAGGAAGCGGCGGGAGCCCAGCAACCGAAAGAAAAGCCTAAGCGGGCATTCTGGATCCAGTTCGCGATCATGGTCGCGGTGGGCGGCATCCTGTACGGCTATTTCCAGCATCGGATAGCCGGCGGTGTGGTTTGGGGGCTCAGCGGCTTGTTGCTGTCCGGCATCCTCTACTTCGATGCCGTGCTCCGCGGATTTGAGAAGACCGGCCGGTTCCTCGCCCATTATCTGGGCGCGGGCATTACGTGGCTGTTGCTGACTCCGCTCTACTGCATCGTCTTCGGGTTGGGACGCCTCTTCCTGCATCTGGCCTCCAAGGATCCGATGCGCCGCAAATGGGATCCGCAACAGAAAAGCTATTGGATCCCGCACCGGAAACTGGACATCGAATCCCGCTATCAGAAACAGTTCTAATGAATATTCTCGGGATCAGCGCCTTTTATCACGACTCCGCCGCCTGCCTCGTGCAGGACGGCCGGATCGTAGCCGCCGCGCAGGAGGAACGTTTCTCGCGCAAAAAGCACGATGCGCGTTTCCCCGTGCACGCCATCCGATACTGCCTGGCCGAAGCCGGATTGAAGGCCGGCGACCCGCTCGATGCGGTCGCCTTCTACGACAAACCGATCATCAAGTTCGGACGCATCCTGGAAACATATTTCAGTGTGGCGCCGAAAGGTCTGGAATCCTTCCTGATGGCCGTGCCGTTGTGGATGCGCCAGAAACTCTGGATCCCGATGGAAATCGAAGCCACGCTGGAAAAGATGGGCATCGCGATCCGCGACCCGATCTATTTCCCGGAACATCACGAGTCCCATGCCGCCAGCGCGTTCTATCCCTCGCCCTTTTCGTCCGCCGCGATCCTGACCCTCGACGGCGTCGGCGAATGGGCGACCAGCACGATCGGTCACGGACAGGACAATCAGGTCAACATCCTGCACGAACTCCGATTCCCTCATTCCCTCGGCCTGCTGTACTCCGCATTCACATACTTCACCGGCTTCAAGGTGAACTCCGGCGAGTACAAGCTCATGGGCCTGGCGCCCTACGGCGAACCCATCTACAAACAGGCCATCCTGGACAACCTGCTCGACCTGCGCGAGGACGGTTCCTTCCGGCTCAACCTCGATTTCTTCGGTTATCTCGACGGGCTGACCATGACGAACAATCGCTTCGCCGATTTGTTCGGCGGGCCGCCCCGCAGGGCGGAATCGGAGCTCTCGCGTCGCGAGATGGATCTCGCCCGCTCCATCCAGGACGTGACGGAGGAGATCGTCCTGAGGATGGCGCGTCATGCCCACCGGGAAACCGGTTGCGACTACGCCTGCCTGGCCGGCGGCGTCGCACTCAATTGCGTGGCCAACGGACGTTTACTGCGCGAGGGCCCTTTCAAGGATATCTGGATTCAACCGGCCGCGGGCGACGCCGGCGGCGCGCTGGGCGCCGCGCTGACCGTCTGGCACATGTGCGAGAAGCAGAAACGCACGGTCACACCCGGGCGGGATGCGATGGACGGCGCCTATCTCGGCCCCTCGTTCGACGACGAGGAGATCGAAGAATACCTGCGCGGAAACGGATATGTGTATGAATATCATCCGGATCCCGCCGAGCGGGCGCGCCGGATCGCCGGCATCATGGCGGACGAGAAAGTCGTCGGCCTGCATCAGGGCCGCATGGAATTCGGCCCCCGCGCGCTCGGCAACCGCTCCATCATCGGCGACGCGCGCTCGCCGAAGATGCAATCCATCATGAATCTCAAGATCAAGTACCGGGAATCGTTCCGGCCCTTCGCGCCGTCCTGCCTCGAGGAGCGCGTCGGCGACTACTTCGAATTGGACCGCGCCTCGCCCTACATGCTCCTGGTCGCCCAAGTCCGGGACGAGCGGTGCCAGGGCAAGGAGGATGCGAAAGACCTGCCGATGCGCGATCGGATCAACCAGGTGCGTTCCGATGTCCCCGCCATCACACACGTGGACTATTCGGCCCGCGTCCAGACCGTGAACGAGGAGACCAATCCGCTCTACCACGCGATCATCAAGGCGTTTGAAGAACTGACCGGCTACGGCATCATCATCAACACTTCGTTCAATGTCCGCGGCGAACCGATCGTGTGCACGCCGGAAGACGCGTACCGCTGTTTCATGCGAACCGAGATGGACTATCTCGTCCTCGGTTCCTATATTCTCGACAAGAACCAGCAACCGGAATGGAAAGAATCAGCCGAGTGGCAGAGGGATTACGTTCTCGACTGACCGTGGAGAAGGTTATGCGCTTTTTACGACATCTGGGTCGCCTGCTCATGGAATTCTTCGGCTTCGCCCGCCATCACAAGGCGTGGTGGATCATTCCAATTGTGCTCGTACTGCTCGTGATCGCCCTGCTGATCTTCACGACCCAAGGCGTCGCCCCGTTCATCTATACGCTGTTCTAGGGCGCAACGACGCGCTCAACGACCGCGTCTATAGCAGATCGCCTTGCGCGGGGCGGGGTTTGAGGCCGAGCTTGTCGTAAAAGCGCGCCGTTGCGACGCGGCCCTGCGGCGTGCGCTTGAGATAGCCTTCCTGGATCAGGTACGGCTCGTAGACCTCCTCGATCGTGCCCGGCTCCTCGCCGACCGACACCGACAGAGAGCTGATGCCGACCGGCCCGCCCGAGAATTTTTCGACGATGGTCTGGAGAATGCGCTTGTCCATCTCGTCCAGCCCGTGCTCGTCGATATCGAGCATGGACAACCCCTTCTGCGCGATCTCCGGCGTAATCCGGTTGTCCGCCTTGACCTGCGCATAATCGCGCACCCAGCGGAGCAGATTGTTGGCGATGCGCGGCGTGCCGCGCGCGCGACGCGCGATCTCGTGCGCGCCGTCGTCTGTGATATCGACGTTCAGAATCCGCGCGGATCGCAGGATGATGGACTGCAAATCTTCCGGTTGATAATAATCCAGCCGGTTGGTCAATCCAAACCGGGACCGCAGGGGCGCGGTCAACAGGCCACTGCGTGTCGTCGCGCCGATCAGCGTGAACTTCTGGAGATTGAGCCGGACCGAGCGCGCGTTGGGACCCTGGTCGATCATGATATCGAGCACGAAGTCCTCCATCGCGGAATACAGGTATTCCTCGACGGCCCGCTGCATGCGGTGAATCTCGTCGATGAACAGAATATCGCCGCGCTCGAGGTTCGTCAGAAGACCCGCGAGATCGCCCGGCTTGTCGATGACGGGGCCGGAGGTGACCTTGATATTCACATCCATCGCCTCGGCGAGGATATACGCCAACGTGGTCTTGCCCAGTCCGGGCGGCCCCGACAGCAGGATGTGGTCCAGCACATCCTCGCGCCCGCGCGCGGCCTCGACAAACAGCTCCAGCCGCTCGCGCACCTTGTCCTGCCCGATGAAATCGGTAAAGCGGCGGGGCCGGAGCGAGATATCGAACTCCGTATCCTTCGTGTTCAGCGTATCGGTAACGAATCGATCACTCATACGAATGAAACATACTCCCTCTTCGGAGCGCGGGTGGGTCCCGCTTCGGGACCACCCGCAGGTCGTCGCGCGCATTCCACGTCAAGGCCATGGGCAAGGTCGATCATTGGGTCAACGTCCGGCGCACGATATCTTCCACCGACCAATCCTCTGCCAGATTCGGCAGGATGTTGCGAATCATTTTCTGGGCGTCCGCCTGCTTGTACCCGAGCGAGATGAGAGCCAGGACGGCGTCGCGCACGCGAATGTCCTCGGCGCGCTCATCATCACCGCCCGCCATGGCCTCGAGCGCCTCGCCCTCGCTCAGCCGGTCCCGCAATTCAATCACGATCCGCTCGGCCGTCTTGCGCCCGATACCGGATATGGAACTGATCCGCTTCACGTCGCCCGCCACGACGGCCGCCTTCAAC
>CAYRPR010000168.1:0-5631 GCA_964425945.1 uncultured Verrucomicrobiota bacterium
TCCATTCGGGGCAAGGTAGCGGGATCAAAGTTTTGACGCAAAGAGAATCAGAGTATACATCTGATACGGCTGATTTGGGGATTAACGATGAGAATTCTGTTCATGGGATCGGGCGATGTGGCTTGTCCGGCGCTGGAGCGGCTTATCTTGGCGCCCGGCTACGACATCGTGTGCGTGGTCAGTCAGCCCGATCGACCGAAGGGGCGTAACCGGCGCGTGGCGGCCTGCCCCGCGAAGAGCATGGCCGAGGCCCGCGGTGTGCCCGTGATGACGCCGGAACGGATCGGCGCTCCGGATGCCGTGGAGGAGATCCGGGCCCTCCGGCCGGACATCATCGTGGTGGCCGCGTACGGGCAGTACATCAAGCCGGACATTCTGGCCATCCCGCCCCGGGAGGCGATCAATATCCATCCCTCGCTGTTGCCGAAGTACCGCGGCGCATCGCCGATCCAATGGGCCATCGCCAACGGCGAATCGGAAACGGGTGTGACCATTCTCTATGTCAGCAAGGAAATGGACGCGGGGGATATCATCCTGCAGGAGCGCTATCCGATCGGCGAGGACGATACGGCCGAAACGCTGACGCCCCGTCTGGCCGAACGGGGCGCGGATCTTCTGATGACCTCGCTGGAGGCCATTCAGGCGGGGAGGGCGACCCGGACGCCCCAGGATCCGGATCAGGCCACGTACGTGAATAAACTCGAAAAAGACGACGGGCGTATCGATTGGTCCCTGCCGGCCGTGACGATCCGCAACCGCATTCGCGGATTCACCCCCTGGCCGGGTTGTTTCACTCACGCCGATGGCGTCCTGCTCAAGATTCGCCGGGCGGACGTTGAGCCGATGTCCGGCTCGGCAGGGGCCAGGCCGGGCTCGATCATTCAATGCGATCGCGAGGGACCGGTGGTGGCTACGGGAGTGGGGGCGTTACGACTCTTGGAGGTTCAGCCGGAAGGGAAGAACGTGATGACGGGCGCGGCGTATCTGTGCGGGCATGCGTTGGGTCCGGGCGCAACGCTGGGCTAAAGCGCAACGGGCAATTCGGACACGTCCGGATCGGAAATCGGTTTCAGCGGGGAGGCCGGTTCGATGCCGTCGGGTTCGTCGTCCGTCACGGCCGGTGTGGTCTCATCCGTCACGAGGTCGGATTCGACGTCCTCGGCCTCCGGCGCGTCGCGCAGGTTCTCCGGGTCGATGCCATGCTCGATCAGTTTCGCGGCGACGTCCCGGTTCTCCGGATCCATACGGAACGAACGCCCCCAACTCGTCACCGCCGCGTCTTCCTCGCCCAGTTTCAAGAGAATATCGCCGAGATGGTCCAGAATGGTCGGATCGTCCGGCACCAGTTCGGCCGCCCGTTGGATTTCGTGGTACGCGTCGTCGTATCGACCCTGCATGTAGTAGATCCAGCCGAGCGTATCAATGAACGCTCCGCTGTCGGGCTTATGTTTCAGCGCGATGCGCACATAGTCCAGGGCCTGATCCAGTTTGACGCCCTGTTCAGCCCACATGTAGGCAAGGTAGTTGAATGCCTCGGCATGGTCCGGATCGAGCTTGATGCATTCGTGGAAGAGGTGCTCGGCCCGTTCGTACTGCTGCTCGCGTTCGCAGGCGGCGCCGTACCAGAAAAAGAATGAGGCGTCCAGTGCGTCCTCCCGATCCACCCTCTGTGCGAGGGCCTCCGCTTGTTCAAACGCGGCAATGGCGTCCGCATAGTCCTTGTTGAAGCTGTGCAGGTAGGCGATGTAGCTGTAGACGGACGGTTCGTCGGTCAGATTCTCCGCGACACGGTGAAGCAGTTCGATGCCCTGCGTGCGCGTGGATACCTCAGCATCCTGGAACAGGATGTGCGCGTACGCCTGTAACGCGTCCGGATTGCTCCGAATGGCCTTTCCCAGTTCGGGCGCGGCCCCGTCCATGTCGCCCGTCAATTGGCGGGCCAGCGCCGTGTACAGATGCAGGTTGGCCGTAATGACTCCATCCTCCTCGGTCAGAATGTCCAGTGTGCGCGCAAAATGGACGAGCGCCTGATCGTATTGCTTCTTGTTGAAGTACAGATAACCCAGCATTTCGTTGAGGCGCGGATTGGCGGGCATCTCCTCGAGCCCCTCGCGCAGGGAGTGGATGGCGCCGTCGACATCCTCCTCCATCTGAACGCGCGCCAATTGCAGATAGGCCGCGGGATCGGGCCGGCCGGCCCGGGTGGCCAGTTGATAGTTCAACATCGCCTGATCGCGCTTCTCGATGGATTCATACAACTCGCCGAGCCACATGAATACCTGGGCATTGTAGGGTTGCTCCTTCACGATGCGCTCAAGCATGGCGATGGCATCGTCGGTCTGACCCGCCATCATATAGCTCATGGCCAGCTTCCGTTGCACCTGCAGATCGTCCGGCCGTTTGGCGTCGATGGACCGGTATACCTCGATGGCCCGGAGCAGCTGCTGTGACATCAGGTAAAGATCGCCCAGCGAATAGAGCAGGGTGATATCGTCCGGATTCTCGCGGACGGCCTGTTCGAAAATCTCGATGGCGGCGTTCCGGTGCGTCTGGGCGCTGTCGGCGTCCGCCGTCAGTCCGGCCTGGCGCACGTGCAGTTCCCCCATGACCCGTAACAGATCGGATCGGTCGTTGACCGTATGGATGGCCTGCCGGAGATGTTCGATGGCCTGATCCTCCCGGCCCTGCTGAATCAGCACATGGACATACTGCAGATGATGGGCGCTTTCCTCCGGCGCCAGGCGGATGGCCTGCTGATACGCTTCGTAGGCCTTGTCCACCTGGCCGGACTGGCGAAACACTTCGGCCAGCCAGGAATAGGCCTGCGCGTTGGCCGGTTGGCGCGCAATCAACTCGCGCAGGACGGCCTCCGCGTCCCCCGCCCGGAATTCGCGCAGGTGGATACGGGCGCGGCGCACATAGAGATCGGCGCGATCCGGGTCGTACGCTGATGCGCGTTGATATTGGTGGAGCGCCTCGGCGTATTCCCGGTTGATTTCGTGGCTGAAGCCGGCCGCAAATGCGGCCAGGGCCTTGGAAAACGCGACTTGTTCCCCGGTCAGGAGGGGTTCGCTGGGTATCGACGGGTCAACGATATCCACCCGCCCGGTACGGGAAAGGGTCGAGCATCCCGCGGCACACATCAGCCCGGCCGCGGCGACCGAGCCCGCAATGACTATGTTCAGTTTCGCCATACGCACGAAAATAAGAATGCCCCAGCCGGAGCGGACGACATGACCCGCCACCCCGCGCCCGGGGCGGATAATGATACTATGCCACGAAAATCCGCAAAAGTCCACGCCACGGCCAAACTTAGTCCGGCGGCGTCCCTTACTTCTTCTTGTGCCGGTCGGCCTTCAGACGCTTGCTGCGTTTGTGCTTGGCCATCTTCTTCCGACGCTTCTTCTTGATGGAGCCCATGGGATCCCCTTCATGTTCCGTTCGCGCCCTGCCGTCTCACTCGGACCGTCAGGGAACGACTTTGTTCAATGCCAACTCGATGATATCCACAGCGCCCGCCGCCTTCAGCGCGGGCACCAGCTCGCGCACGACGCTTTCGTCCAGCACGGATTCGATGGAATACCATCCCTCGGTGCGCAGGTTGTTGATCGTCGGCGCATGCATCGACGGCAACTGATTGGCCACGGCGTCCAGCTTGTCCGCCTGTACATTCAGTTTCACGAGGACTTTGCGATCGGCGGTCAGCACGCCCTGCAGCATCAGCGCGATATTCTCGATCTTGCGCCGTTTCCATGCATCGGCCCACGCCTTCTTGTTGGCGATGAACCGCGTCGTGGATTTCAGCACTTCTTCGACGATCCGGAGATTGTTGGCCCGGAGCGATGATCCGGTTTCGGTGATCTCGACGATCGCGTCGACCAGTTCGGGCGCCTTGACCTCGGTCGCGCCCCATGAGAATTCCACCTCGGCCTTCACACCGTTCTGTTCGAGGTACTTCTTCGTGATGCCGACCGCCTCGGTCGCAATCCGCTTGCCCTGCAGATCCTTCACCGACTGGATGGGGGAATCGTTCGGTACGGCCAGCACCCAGCGCACCGGGTTCATGCCCTGCTTGGAATAGACCAGTTCGGTGACCTCGATCACGTCCGAGCCGTTTTCGACGATCCAGTCATGTCCGGTGATCCCGGCGTCCAGGTGGCCGTTTTCGACGTAGCGGCTGATTTCCTGCGCGCGGATCAGGCGCGCTTCGATTTCGGGGTCGTCCACACGCGGAATGTAGGAACGGGATCCGGCGGATACCGTCCATCCCGCCTTCTTCAGCATTCCGAATGTCGCCTCCTGGAGGCTTCCTTTGGGTAGTCCTAACGTCAACTTGCTCATGAAAACCGGCACATCCTTTCATCCAATCACAACGAGCGGCGAATCATAGCCAAAAGGGCGGACCGCGTCCATAGCTCTTGCCATATTTTTGCGGGGGTGGCACGCTACACCGTGCCGCTGCTCCTGCGCGGGGGGGCCAGTGGGCGGTTAGCTCAATTGGTCAGAGCGTCTGGTTTACACCCAGAAGGTTACAGGTTCGAGTCCTGTACCGCCCATATCCGTCACTTCTTCGCGATCCAGCGATCCACGGCATACCGGCCCGCGCCCATCAGCAGGATGGCCAGCGATACCGTCCAGAACAGCAGGGCCTTCTCCTTCATCGTGAATGGATCGTCCGCATGGCGAATGAAGGCGGCGACGGTCATGGTGCAGAAGATGAGGAAGGCGGCATAGCGGGTCAAGAGTCCGGCCGCGAGCAGAATTCCGCCCACGAATTCGGATAACGCCGCCGCCCAGGCGAAGAACACGGGCAGGGGAAAACCCATCTCGGCCACGCCCTCTGTGAACCGCTCCATGCGGCCTTCGCTGAATAGCTTGCCGTATCCGTGCGTGGCGATGAAACCACCGGTCAACACGCGAAGAATCAGCAGTCCGGCGTCATGATACCATTTCATCGCTCAATGCCCCCCTGTGTTCACTGTAAGCTGTTCACGGTTCACTCTCTTCAATCGCTGTATCCCATCATCCAACAACGTATAGAATACCGGGATAACCACCAGCGTCAACAGGGTCGACAACGTCAGACCGCCGATGACCACGATGCCCAGCGGCGCGCGCGCTTCGCCGCCGGCGCCCAGTCCCATCGCGATCGGTAACACGCCGATGATGGTCGTTACGGCCGTCATCAGAATCGGGCGCAATCGGACTTTGCCCGCCAGCAAAACCGCCTCCAGCCGTTCCATCCCTTCGTCCCGCTTCCGGTTGGTGTAATCAATCAGTAAAATGCCGTTCTTGGTCACCAGTCCGGCCAGCATGATCAGGCCGATAAAGCTGAAGATGTTCATCGTCGAGTCGAACAGCCACAAGGCGCCAAAGGCGCCGACCAATGCCAACGGCAGGCCCAGCAGGATCGTAAAGGGATGAATCCAACTGTTGAACTGAGCGGCCAGCACGAGATACACGATGATGATCGCGAGATAAAACGAGAACATCAGGGACCGGAACGATTCCTCCATGTCGCGCGCCTCGCCGGCCAGTGCGAAGGTCGTGTCCGCGGGCAGAATCTCCGACGCCCGTTCATCGACGGTTGCGAGCGCCTCGCCCAGCGTGACGCCGTCCAGGTTCGCGCTG
>CAYRPR010000169.1:0-5619 GCA_964425945.1 uncultured Verrucomicrobiota bacterium
GGATGGTGGATGCGCCGTTAGCACCCCCCGTACGGGCTATCAGGAAAATCCCTTATTTTCGTGCCAAATGACACCTGATAGACGCCTTGTACACCGTCCAGATACATTTGACACCTTTGATGATTTCTGAGGGGATCAAATGGGCAGTCCAGTTTGTTTCATCTTGGCGGTGCATCCGGGTATTACGAGGAAGTGTTTGGCCTGGGTGGCCGCATTCATTTTCTTTTTCGGGGCGCTGGTTTGCTCCCTGCTCTGGACGCATCGGTATTCCGAGACGTGTCGCACGGCCCTCGCGGTCTGTATCGCGGTCACGATGATCGGGGTGGGGCTTTGCATCATCTGCTTCACGGCGCACCGCTGGTTCGGGAAACCTTGATCAGGCGCCGGCGGTGTCCACGAAGCGTCGCTCCGCGTGGTGATCGATGCCGACCAGCATCTCGTAGGGGATGGTGCGGCAGATTTTCGCGAGTTCGCCGGCCCAGATTTCCTCGCCGCCCTGACGCCCGATCAGCACGACCTCATCGCCTTCCTCCACCGTCGCATCGCGTCCCACATCCGCCGTGATCCAGTTCATGCTTACCCGTCCGACCACCTGACAGCGCTTGCCGCGGATCAACACATGCCCCCGATTACTCAACGCGCGGTGATAGCCGTCCGCATAACCGGCGGCGATCACCGCGAGACGCGTCGGTTCGCGTGTCACATGCGTACTGTAATAGCCGACGGGGAATCCGGCCGGGACATCCTTGACCTGCATCACGCAGGATTTCCATTCGAGAAACGGCCGCGTATGAAATCGCATGCGCTCATCAGTCGAGCCGTAGCCGTACAACACGATGCCGGCGCGCACCGCGTTCAAATCCCAGGTCTCGTAGTAGAGCAAGGCGCGACTGCTGGAGATGTGTTTCATCAGGGACGCGCCGCACGTCCGCTCAATGGCGCCCGTCACATGCATGAACCGCTGAAGTTGAATGCCGGCTCGATCCGGCAGGGAGGGTTCCACCGTGGCGAAATGACTACAGAGGCCGCGGATATCCAGCCCGCCGACGGAGGCGAGTTCGCGGCAGATATCCGGCGCTTTCTCCCAGGGCACGCCGAGCCGGCCCATGCCGGTATCGATCTTCAGGTGCGCGGCGAGCCGGAGCCCCGCCGCGCGGGCGGCCTGCGCCAGCGCGAGGCCATGTTGTCGACTGACCAGGATGGGCGTAACGCGATGACGGTGCATCCATTCGACGTCTGATGCATCGGCCGCGCCCAGCAGAAGGATATCCGGCCGATCAAGCTGCTCGCGGATCGCCGCCGCCTCGTGCTGATAAGCCACGCCGAGCCAGTCGATACCCGCATCCACCGCCGCGCGCGCCACCGGCACGATACCGTGCCCATAGGCGTTGGCCTTCACAATGAAGATGATCGACACATCATCCCGCACCGCCGAGCGCGCCGACCGGATGTTCTCCTTCAGGACGCCAAGATCAATCTGCAACCAGGACGTTTTCATGCCATGTGCCGCCAGCATAGGATACGCCGCCCATACAGTCCAGCCCGCCCCACATCTAAACCGCAAACCACTTTGCGAAACGAAATCCCTTGACTGCCGACGCGTGGTGTGATCCCATGCCCGGTGAAGATTCCATGCGTGAGTGCGCAATGGGAAACGAGAGGGAAAACCGTCAACGGGGAGCGTGGATATGAAGAGGACGATCATCGCGGTTATGGCGCTTGGGCTGATTGCGCAGGTATCGATGGCGAACAACCTGGGCTTGTTCGCGTCGTACTGGGACACCAAGGACGCCGACGACGAAATCGGCTACGGCGCGAAACTCAAGCTGGATATCGCGCCCGAGCTGTCCCTGGAGATTCGCGGCAGTTATTTCGAGTTCGAGGACGGCGGCACGCTCGAAGTGATTCCCGCTGAAGTGGGCCTTGTCGTCCATGTTCCCATGGGCGACCAGCTCCGCCTCTACGCCGGTGGTGGAGGGGGATACTACTTCATGGACATGGACGATGTGGATGTCGACGACGAGGTCGGGTTCTACGCGGTCGCGGGGATCGAAATCACCGTCGCCGAGGGGATCGGCCTGTTTGCGGAAGCGAAGCACACGTGGCTTGAAATCGAAAAAGTGGACGATCTGGATGCCGACATCAAGCTCGATGGTATCGGCGCCAATGCCGGCATAATCATCACCTGGTAATTCAGAACCTGCAAAGAAAGTGCCCGGTTGCGCGTGGCGCCCACGCACGACCGGGCGCTTTGTCTTCTTGCCAAATACTGCGGGTGGTCCTCCTTCGTCGGACACACCCGCGCTCCGAAGCCCGACGCAATATCCCATCTTTCTCTTTGGAGCGCGGTTGTGTCCCGACCGCGAAGCGCGTCGGGACCAGCCGCAGCAATCTGGCGCTCCCGGCAGGATTCGAACCTGCGACCGTCGGATTAGAAATCCGATGCTCTATCCTGCTGAGCTACGGGAGCCCGATCCCGCGACCGACTCAAATTCTCCTCCCCTCCCTGGAGGGGGCGGGGGTGGGTCGGAATACCCTACACCCTAATTCTCGCAAATCCACGTTTGCCCGCGCGCAAGACCATGCCGTCCCGTAGCGTCACTTGCGCGCGCGGATTGGTAATCTTCTCGTCGTCGATGCGCACGCCACCCTGCTCCACCAGCCGGCGCGCCTCGCCGTTGCTCGAGGCGAGACCGGCCCTGGTGATCAGCGTGAGAACGCCCAGCGTCGCATCCGGTCCCACGTTCACCTCCGGCATCTCGGACGGGGTCTGCCGCTCGGAAAATACGCGCGTAAACTCTTCCGAAGCCTTGCACGCGGCCTCCGCGTCATGGAACCGCTCTACGATGCGGCGCGCCAGCTCGTCCTTGGCCTCGCGGGGATGACGCTGTTTCATCGCCTCGATCTCATCGTCGGACAGGCACAGCACGAGCGAGAAGTATCGCCACATCAGCTCATCGCTCACTGACATCACCTTGCCGAACATATCGGCCGGCGCGTCGGTCACGCCGACGTAGTTATTCAGGCTCTTGCTCATCTTCTGCACGCCGTCGAGCCCCTCGATCAACGGTAGCGTCAGGACCACCTGCGGTTCCTGTCCGTACACCTTCTGTAGTTCGCGCCCAAGCAGTAGATTGAACAACTGGTCCGTTCCGCCCAGTTCCACATCCGCCTTGACCATCACGGAATCGTAGGCCTGCACCAGCGGATACAGAAATTCCACGAGCGAGATCGGTTGGTTCTCCCCGTAGCGCTTGGCAAAGTCATCGCGCTGGAGCATCTGGGCCACCGTCACGTGCGCCGACAGCCGGATCACGTCCTCAAAATTCATCGGCGAGAACCACTCGGAATTATATCGCAGTTCCGTCCGGTCGCGATCCAGCACCTTGAACACCTGCTCCTGGTAACTGATCGCATGAGCCATTACCTGGTCGCGCGACAATTGCGGCCGCGTCTTAGATCGCCCCGACGGATCGCCGATCATGGCGGTAAAATCGCCGATGATGAATACGACGGTGTGACCCATGTCCTGGAACTCGCGCAGTTTGTTCAGGCCGACCACATGGCCGAGATGGATGTCCGGGGCCGACGGGTCGGCGCCGTATTTCATGCGCAGAGGCCGGTTCTCCTTCTGCGCGGCCTCCAGTTTCCTGCGCAGTTCGTCGCGCGACACCAAGTCCACGGCGCGCGCGGCGATGCGCTCGATCTGTCGATTCGTGTTCACCGGAGAGAGACTGTACAGGAGTCCGGCCTCTTGATTCCAGTGTGTATTTTCGGGGTCAGTCGAGGTAGATCAGGACGTCGAACCGGCGGAAGTTGCCGGCGTCGGTGGTGACATCCATGATGGTGCGGCGTTTTTCAAGCACATCCACGTCAGCGGCGAATGTGCGATCACTATCCTTGCCTTCCATCACGACGCGATACACGCCTGGATCGAGGTCGTAGTGGCGGTATCGGCGGGCGCGCACATCCTCCTGTCGCGTCCCATTGATATACACGCGCAACTCGTCGGAGGTACTGTTGTCCACGTAGAGCGTGCCCTTTCCGTCCGGGGGCGTACGGTCAAACCGCCCGTAATCGTGGCACCCCGCAGCCCAGAGGACGCCAACCAGCAACAAGCTTAACCACAGATACCTCATCATGGCGATATCCCCATACCTATGAGACCATACGCCGGTTCACCATGTATATCCAGACGGATTGCAGCGGGAATTATTCAATCGGCAGGCAGGAAATTGCTGGTGTCAGCCCGCCAATTCCTTGATCAGGACCTTGGATTTGCGGCCGCTGGCTTCGTACTTCTTGCGGCGGTCGGCGGGCAGGAGCGAGGAATCCCCCTCCTTGAAACCGCCCTTCTGCTGGAAATAGTTGAAGGCCTGCGTGGACAGCGCGATCAGCCGTTTCACGCCGAGTTCCCGTGCGCGCGTCTCAATGTACTGCATCAATTTGCTGCCCACGCCCTGGTTTTCGTGGGCGGCGGCCACATAGAGGCAATTCAATTCGGCCGCCTGGTCGGATGAATAGACCCGCAGGCCGACACAGCCGATAACGTTCCGGTCCACCTCGAACACATAAAACTCGCCGATGCGTTCCGCCACTTCCTTTCTCGATCGCGCAACAATCTCCTCCGCGGCCACGCCGTTGCGGATCAGGCCCATGATCACGCCGACATCCTTCTTGCGCGCGGGGCGGATGGACTGGTACTCATTCGCGTAGATCATCGTGCCCACGCCCTCGTTCGAGAAGATCTCGCCCAGCAACGCTTCGTCCTGCAATCCGTCAATGATGTGCGCCCGTTGCACGCCGTTCCGGCAGGCCCGCAAGCCGTGCTCGAGCTTCGACACCATATCGGCCGCGAGTTCGGACCCGCGCTTCTTCAGAAACTCCTCGGCTTCCGCGACGGAGAATTGCGTGCTCAATTTGCCGCCGCCCTGCACGCCGTTGCTCGTCGTGATGAACATGAGTTTGGCCGCTTTCAATGCCTCGGCGACTTCCAGCGCGACCTGGTCCGAATTCACCCGGTACGTCTGCCCGTTCCCGTCGAATCCGATCGGCGGAACAATCGGCACGACACCCTCCTTGATCAGCGACAGCAGGAACGCCGTGTCGACCTTCTCCACCTTGCCGGTCCATTGATAATCCCGGCCGCCCCGGATGCCGGCCGGATGCGCGACGATGGCGTTGGTGACCGCGGCGCGAATATCGGTTTCGGCCAAGCCTTCCAGGATATCGTGCGCAAACCGGTTCGAGGCGAGAATCGCCAGTTGCAGGGTCTGCGCGTCGGTGATGCCCATGCCCTCCAGGTCGGAGGACGGAGTCTTCATCTCCTGCGACAGTGACGCGATCCGCCGGCTCGCGCCGTGGACGATCACCACATTGATATTGAGACTCCGCAGGACGGAGATATCGAGCAGGAGATTGCGGAAGGTATCGGCCTCCAGCACCGCGCTGTCGATATTCAGTACGAACAGCCGGTCCCGGAACCGGGAAATGTAACCCAATATGCCTCGCAGATCGGTGGCTTTCACAATGCGCGCATCATAGCGCATTCCGCCGGAGGTTCAATAGCGCTGTGGTCTCAATATACGCGGACCCGGCGATTGTAGGCTGGACCACTGT
>CAYRPR010000170.1:0-1071 GCA_964425945.1 uncultured Verrucomicrobiota bacterium
CATCCGGCGATGTTGCGCGCCTCCGCTGCTCACGCAGCCGCATGATGCCGCGGGCGAGAATGGCCGCCCCTTCGTTGAGTGGCTTGTCGCGGGTCAACTGGATGGCGTAGGCCGGGTCCAGAAGGGCGCGCCGCAGGGACAGGGTGATGGTCCGCACACGACACTATCGTGCAGGCGGTATCGTATGAAGGGCATCATGTACGCGTGCAGATTCGTCACGACAGTAGCGCCCCGGGCCCCGTCTTCGCGCGGCGCGGACCGTCCGTCCTGCTCCAATTCCAACACGATATGATCGTCCGCAACATGATAGAGGCCGGTTTCCGGACACTGCCAGGCGATCACGCCGGTCTCGTTGGCGGCGTAAAAATCGTAAACGGGCGCCCCGAAACCTTCCTCGATCTGGCGTCTGCGCAACGGGGTCAGTGTCTCCGCGCTCGACAGAATGAGGCGCGGCGCCCAGGCTCGACTTGGCCGCATGGCATAGAGATCGCCAATGCGGG
This sequence comes from uncultured Verrucomicrobiota bacterium, assembly GCA_964425945.1. GTDB lineage: Bacteria > Verrucomicrobiota > Kiritimatiellia > SLAD01 > SLAD01 > CAYRPR01. The sequence goes on from CAYRPR010000170.1 coordinate 501, forward strand.
CCAAGGTCCCGGCATAGCCCATCACCATGTCCGGGCGCCGCTGTTCAAGATGGTCCAGCAGTCGTTCGGGATCTTCCAGACAGCTCAGGAGGGCCCGCCGGCCGAAAACGTTCAGCAGGGTGGCGACTATTCGATCCGGAAGTCGGGCCTTGCGCTGCAGTGAGGCATACAGACTGATGATTGCCTTGCGGTCGCGCCACCGCAGGCCGTAGATCGAAAAATTGCGATTCTTGATCCTGCGCGACACGGCGTTTTCCCATGGTGTGCGTCGAACGAGAAACGGTTCACCGGTCGATCCGCTTGTGAACAGCGTGTGCGGGCGTAACCACGTCCGCCGGTCGGAGATCACATCCCGCGCATGCCGGCGCAGATCGTCTTTGGATGTGATCGGGATCTTCCCCAGATCCTCGACGGTTCGTATGTCTGCGGGCCGGATACCCGCGCGATCCAGCAGGTTGCGATAATAGGGCACATGCCGGTAGACCTCGGCGACCAGGCGGACCAGTTGCCGGTTCTGGTAGCGCCGGATGGCGTCGGGCGAGCCGGGCACCCGGCTTCGTGTGCACATCGT
>CAYRPR010000170.1:1081-5604 GCA_964425945.1 uncultured Verrucomicrobiota bacterium
GAGTTTCATCTTGCCTCAAAGAACAGCAGGATAAGCGCTTGGCTTGGCCGGGCACAATGCTAAGATACGATACTCATGGGGAAGTTGGTCATGACAGACTCGGAGCAGGGACGAGCGACGGACGTCCGGATCCGGCGGCCCGCGGATTCGGACTGGCCGCGTATGCTCGAGATACTTGAAATGGTGAACTATCACCGCATCGGAGGTTCCGAAATGGCGACGTTCCCCCTTTCCGATTGTTTTGTGGCGGAGGCGGATGGACGCATCGCCGGCCTGGCCGGTTACCGGATTCTCGACGGGGATAACGCGAAAACCACCTTGATGGCCGTGGATCCGCGATGCCGCGGCCTGGGCGTCGGATTGCGTCTGCAGGAGGCGCGCATGAATTTTCTCCGCGCGCAAGGCATCAAGCACCTCTATACGAACTGCGATGATGAGGCCGTGATCGCCTGGTACGAGCGGCATTTCGGCTATCGGCGCACCGGCGCGCGCGTGCCCAAGACTGAGCCGTTTGGTCTGTCGGACAAGTCGGAATGGATCACCCTCCAATGCGAGCTCTAGCAACACATGCCCGCTGATTTAATCATCAACTGCTGTGTGAACGGGATGATCCCGACCCGCGCCAGCAATCCGCACACGGCGATCACGCCGGACGAGATCGTCCGGGAAGTCGCGGGGGCGCATGAGCTGGGCGCCACGATCGCGCACATTCACGGCCGGGGGCCGGACGAACACCCCACGTGGGATCCCGGAATCCATCGCGCGATCTTTGAGGGGATACGCGAGCAGGCCCCTGATATGATTATCAGCGCCACCACCAGCGGGAGGTTGTGGAGCGAACAGGGGAAGCGCGCGGCGGTCTTGATGCTCGAGGGCGAGGCCAGGCCGGACATGGCGTCGCTGACGCTCGGCTCGATGAACTTTCCGAAACAGGCCTCGGTCAACGATCCGGACACGGTTCGTTATCTGCTCGACGTCATGAATGCGAACGGGATTCTGCCGGAGCTGGAGGTGTTCGATCTCGGCATGATTGACACCTTGCGACGCCTAATGGATGGCGGACACCTCCGGACGCCGTATTATGTCAACCTCCTGCTGGGCAATCGCGGCACGCTGGATGCCGGTGCCTTGAATCTGGCCCTGATGGTGGATCGCCTGCCGGCGGGCGGCGTCTGGGCCGCCTGCGGAATCGGCAAGACCCAGTTCGCCATGAACAGCCTCGCGATCGTCATGGGAGGCCACGTGCGCGTGGGCATCGAGGATAACTTGTACCTCGACCACGCCACGAAGGCGCCGGCTTCGAATGAAGAACTGATCCGGCGCGTCCTGGTCGTCGCTCGCTCCGTCAACCGGGAGCCCATGCCGTCCCGCGAGGTGCGTGAACGCCTGATGGCCACAAAGAAGAAGGAGGCTTCTCGTTCCGGCGCGCTGGCCGACTGATGAACGTCTCGGGAGATCCATAATGAAGGACAGAGAAAAACTGATCGTCTGGCTCTGCGTGCTGTTCGTCGTCACGCTATTCGTGCAATACGGCCAGCATGGGGTCACGAAGTTGTTGATGGATGGATTCGGGATGGACGGTCTGCGCGCTCTGCAGGCCGGCATGATCGTGAGGACGCTCGGCCGGCTGGTCATACCGCTGGGCATTGCCTGCTGGCTGTTCTCCGTGGCGCGCCGCGACCGGAACAGGCCCTGGGTCTGGGCCCTGTTGGGACTGATGTTCCAGTTTCTCGCGCCGATTCTGTACTTCGTCATCCGGTCGCACAAGGAGCGGCAACCGGCCGCCGGGGACGCAGCGTCATGAAAAAAATCGAGATCGGGGCGGCCGTTCTGGCCGTCCTGTTTGTAGCGGTCATTCTGATCCACATGTGGGCGTGGTATCATTACGCATCAAGCGGGGATATGCCGGATCGGCAGGGTATGACCTTGCTCACGTACACCGGTTATCTCCGCGGCATTCCAGCCCTGATCGTTCATATCGCCATGGCGGTCTGGTGCAAGACCCTGGCGGTGCGATACCACCGCAGTCAGGGCCGATGGCCGTTGTTCGGTTTCCTGTTCGGGCTGGTCGGGCCGCTCCTGTTTTACGGCGGACTCCTGGTCGAACGCGCGCGCATGACGGAGCGCCGGCCGGCGCCGCCGGACGCCTTGAATACATGGGCCGCGCTGGCCTTCACGCTCACGTTGCTCCTGTGGCTGGCTTTGCCCGCGCTTCGCGTCGGAGCGGTCGGTTGGGCGACGGGACACGCCTGGTCATCGGCGCAGATGGACACGCTCTTCACCGTCTTGCGCGGCCTGCCGATTCTGGCTGTCCAGATCGGATTCGCCGTCTGGTTGCATCGCCTCGCCGCGGACGCGAAACGCCATCCGTTTGCCTGGTCCTTCTTCGGCCTCTGTCTCGGTCCCGTAGCGGCCATCCTGTACGTTCTCCTGCCCGGCGCGAGCGATCGGCGCGCATAAGTTCCAACGATTGGAAAAACGGCGTCAAAAAGCTCCAATCATTGGAACTTTCTGTCAGCGGGTGTGGCGCTGCTGGTATGCGCGGGGCGCGATGCCGAAATGGCGCGTGAACGCGCGGGAGAAGGAGGACGGATCCTCGTAACCGAGTTGGAAGGCCGCGTCCTTTACCGTGATGTCCGTGCGGATCATGAGGGCCGCGGCGCGGCGCATGAGCACATCGAGGCTGTATTGTTTTGGCGTGACGCCGTATGTCCGCTTGAATTCGCGGATGAAATGCGATTCCGACATGCCCACCGTGCGCGCCAGTCGCGTCACCGATCCGGCCTCCTGGACGCCGCCGTGATCCATCAGCGTGCGCGCCTTCAGCAGGGCCGCCTCCTTGCTGATCAACGGCGGCATGAGGTAGCTCCCGTCGGCCAGTCCCGCGGCGCGTATCCGGCGCGAGAAGATGGATATCGTGCGGATCAACCCCGCCACGATATCGGAACAGACGCCGTACGGCTGTTCCGTCAGTGATCGTCCGATCTCCTTCAGGATCTCCATGCTCTGGAGGCGTTCCTCCCCGTCGAGTCTCAGCGCCGTCTGCTCGCGAATGAAGAACCATTCGTAGAAGGGGGCGAACGCCAAGTCAACCGTCTCGCCCGTCTCGACCATCAGTTGTCCGGTGTCGATTGCGATATCGAAGTTGACGACGATGATGCGCCAGGGCTCTTGCTCCGTCCGGATGGACCAACGGGACTGATGCCGGCAGAGCGGCGGCATCACGACGACGTGTCCGGGTTCGCAGGTTTCGACCGCACCGCGTCCCGGCACGTGGATGGTTCCGCGTCCGGATAGCGTAAACAGAAACTCGGAATGCGGGTGCGTGTGCAGCGGGTAGAGCCCTCGATCGACGTGCACATGCATGCCGACGTAGCGGATGTTCAATTCGACGCCCTGTGCGCGGATATAGACGGGTCCGATCCAGCGCCGGCTGACGTAGCGCACCGTATGGGCCGGCCAATCCTGTTCCGCGCCGTTGACGGGCACGCGGTCCACAATGCGCCCGCCCGGCAGCGGGGCGTACTTGTAATAGGCGTTGCCACCCAGCGACTCGCGAATATCCGCATCCTGCGAAGACATGCAGTTACTATACCGCCCGCGTCAAGGTTTGGGGGGGTGGGAGGCGATTTCATGGAGGGGGGTACACTCTTGATCAGATTCTGCGCGAAATTGGCCGTGCTGGACGTGTCATTGGCGGCGCCGGAATCCCAGACCGTCACCTTGTCGATCTTGAGGTTCTTGATCGCTACCACTGGCCGGGCCACGATCTCCTCGACCATCAGCAGGGTGGCGGCGCCGCCCGCGTACGCCTGTGTTGCACAGACGTCGCGAAATGAGGGGACGTGGCGAATGCGCTGACTGTAGGCCGCGCGCCCCCGCGCGGCGAAGGTGGGAACAAGAAGCGCAAAGGGAAGAGACGAAGGGGGAATTCGTTGCTTTGGAGGACACCGTTTCTATGTCCCTCATGCACAAGGCCGGCTCGATGAGGTCAGGCCGCATGCCGGCCACAGCAACGAAGGAATGGCTTCGCGACTCCATGCCCTGATCGCGGGGCGTAGCAATCGGATGCTCGATGCGTTGGCCGGGTCGAAGCGGTAAGGGGGGGGGATCAGGGCGCGGGGATGGCCGGCTCCTGCGCGGTGATGCAGTGGATGCCGCCGCCGCCCGTATTGACGGCCAGTATCTGGAGCGGATCGAAGGTAATAATCTCGCGGTCCGGGAAGACGGATTGCAGGACCCGCACGGCCTCCTCGTCCTTCTCCCGCTCCAGATCCGGGCGGCCGGGCCGCCAATACCGCGCGGCCAGCACGGCGCCGTTTGTGATCAGGAAATTGACATAACTCTTGGTCGGCAGCCACCAGATGGGGCCGTCGTGCCCGGTGGTGCCGTCGTCGAACGTGAAGTCGCTCGACAGCACGTGGCTGTAGTCGTCTTCGGTCAGTCGCACATACTCCGTCATGGCCGCCGGGATGCGCACGATCCGGAAAGGATTCCCGTCCTGATCCGTGGCCTCCGACAGG
>CAYRPR010000171.1:0-5538 GCA_964425945.1 uncultured Verrucomicrobiota bacterium
AGGGCACCGTCGTCGCCATCCGCAAATTCAAGCGGGATACGTTGAGCATCGCGGATCTCCTGCGCTACGGGAGTCTCACGGAGGAGGCGGTCGAACTGATCCGCGTCATTGTCGATCTGCATAAGAACGTGATCATTTCCGGCGGCACCTCGTCGGGGAAGACGTCGGTGCTGAACGTATTGAGCGGCATGATCGCGCATGACGAACGCATTCTCGTCATGGAAGACGCGAGTGAATTGCAGCTTCAGCAGGAGCACGTCGTCTATTTCGAGACGCGGCAGGTGGATGACCGCGGACAGAACGCCGTGACGATCCGCGACCTGATCCATTCCTCCCTGCGCCTGCGCCCGGACCGGATCGTGATCGGGGAAATCCGCGGCGGGGAGGCCCTCGACCTGTTGCAGGCGTTGAACACCGGGCACGGGGGCAGCATGTCGACGATTCACGCCAACTCGCCGATCGACGCCCTGTCCCGGCTGGAGACCTGCGCGATGTTGTCGGGGGTGGAGTTCCCGCTGGTTGCTTTGCGTCAGCAGGTGGCGTCCGCCATCGACGTGGTGGTGCAAACGGCGCGGCTGGCGGACAAGAGCCGCAAGGTCACGCATAGCGCGGAGGTGTTGCCGCTCCAGGACGGACAGTACGCGGTGCGCGACCTGTTGCGCTATCGCGTGCACAAGATCGATGCCGACGGCACGTTGCTGGGGCGCCTGGAAGGAACGGGCGAGAAGCCGACCTTCCTGGAGGAGGCCCGCGCCCGGGGCCTGACCGTCAAGGACGAGTGGTTTCGGGCCTCGAAATAGTGCGGATACCCGCGCAGGGAGGCGCGGGACCCCGCGTATAGAGGGATACAGGAAGGTGAACCATGAACGATGATCAGGATAAAACGCTGAATACGATGGGGGGCGACGAGCCGCCGCGGAAAGACAAGAACGAAGCCGGCAGCCTGCTGTTGAAGCGGTATCGCATCGAAGGTCTGCTCGGCGAAGGCGGCATGGGCCGCGTCTATCGCTGTTTTGACACGGTGTCGGGCCTCTATGTCGCCGTCAAGCGCGTGCCGGACACGCTGGCGTCGAATCCCGTGGAGATGAAGAGCATCCGGGATAATTTTGCGTTGATCGCGCGCCTGAATCATCCGGGCATCGCCAACATCAAGAACCTGGAGCGGGACGAGGCGACCGGCGAGTATTTCATCATCATGGAACTCGTCGAAGGCGCCGACCTGAAGGATTTCGCGGAGACTATGAAGCTGGGCGAGATCATTCCCGTGGTCCGGCATATCGCCGAGGCGCTGGACTACGCCCATCGGGAACGGATCATTCACCGCGACATCAAGCCGCGGAATATCCGCGTCGATCCCCGGGGCAACGTCAAGATCCTCGATTTCGGCATCGCGAGCCAGTTCCATGAGTCGATGACGCGCATCGGCGTCCGGCACATGGAGACGAGCGGCACCGGCCCGTACATGTCGCCGGAGCAATGGCGGGGCGAAGACCAGGACGCGCGGAGCGATCAGTATTCTCTGGCGATCATGGCGTACGAGATGATTGTGGGCCGGCCCCCGTTTCTGGCGTCGGACATGTCGGTCTTGCGGACGATGGTCCTGGAGAACCAGATTCAGCGGCCGAAAGAAATCGGTCCGGAGGCGTGGAAGGCCTTCGCCAAGGCACTGTCCAAGAAGCGAGAGGATCGATACACCTCGTGCGGCAGTTTCGTGGCGGATCTCGACCGCGGACACAAGCTGGATGGTCAACCGAAAGGGGCCGCGCGCGCCGCCGCCGCGTCCCCGGCGCGGAAGAAGCCGGGCAAGGCGCTTCGTCTCGCCGCCGCCGCCGGTCTGGCCGTCATCGTGTTCGGCGGTTTGATGCTGTGGATGACGGATGCGGAGAAGGAAGCTCCGGTGCCGGCGCCCCGGGGCGAACGGCCCGCTCCGCCGCCGCGCGCCGAAACGCCCGCGGAACCGCCCCGCGTTGAAATCGCGGCGCCGCCGCCTCGCGTGGAAAAACCGGTTGAGCCCGTCGCGGAGATCGCGCCCCCGGCGCCCGCCACGTTGCAGATCATGAGCCGGCCGGAAAACGTGGAGGTGTACCTCGGCGACGTGCTGTTGGGTCGGACGCCGATCACGGTGACCAACTCGGCGCCCGCGCAATTCACACTGAAGCGCGACGGATATCGTTCACAGGTGGTGGCCCACGATTTCGCCGGCCCGTCGGATCCGCGGCTTGTTGCGCTGGAACAGCAGGCGGGCGCGGTATCCATTCGTACGCGGCCGACACGGGCCGAGGTGACGCTGGCGGATCGCACGCTGACGTCGCCCGCGCTGTTCGAGGATATTCCGGCGGGCGAGTACGAGGTGGTGATCACCCATCCGGATCGCGAAGAGATGATGGAAGTGGTTGTCGTGGAAGACGGCGTTGTGACGCGCCATACCTTCGATCTGCCCGAAGCCGCGCCGGTCGCCGAATTGCCGGCGATCGGGCCCGTCGTGGAGCCGGCGTCGTCGGTCGATGCGTCATCCGATCTGCCGCCCGGCTCGCGGCCCCGCCTGATTCTTGTTCCCGCCCGGTACGACGGCGACGTGGAGGCGCGTGTGCTTCGCGATCTGGGCGAGCAATTCGGATCCGATTCGCCCCGGGGTCTGGAAGGCGCGACCCTGACCGGTTATCTGCTGTCGGCTTTTCATAACGCCGACCGCTTTGATGTGCTCGAGCGGGTGTTCCTGGACGAGGCCGTGAAGGAACTGCAGCTGTCCCAGACGGACCTGGCCGATCCGGCGCGCGCGGTGAAGGTCGGCGGCCTGCTCAATGCCCAGTATATTCTGATTCCGACCATTCGTCAGGTCGGCCTGCACAAGGACGAGCGGCATATCGATGCGGCGCAGGAAACCATGGTCCGCCTGCAGGGGGACATCACGATCGGATTGCGTCTTGTGGATGTGAAGACGACCCGGATCCTCAACGATCGCGAGATTACGGAACGGGTTCAGCGCACGGGGACGTTGGGCCGCATGGACCTTCAGCGGGAAACGGATACGCTGGTGCGCGATCTGTTCCAGGCGGGTGCGCGTCGCGCGGCGCTCGCCGTCATCGGCGACTATTATCCGGTGCGCATCGTCCAGGTCACGGATAACCTGGCGCTGATCGATCAGGGCCGGGGCGTGGTGGAAAAGGGGGACCGCTTCGACATCCTGCAGGACACGGATGATCCGTCGGGCGAAGCACGGGGTGAAATCGAAATCGTGACGGTACGGGAGAAGGTCGCCGAGGCCCACCTGCTCAAGGGGGGTCCCGTGCGGGAGGGCATGATCTGCCGCTGGAAGGAACCGGCCCGGAATCCTCTGTTGCTGCGCTAGGCTCTCGTGATATAAACACACGCGAAAGGAGTGACTATGCGCACAACGATGGCTTTGTTTATTGGAGTCCTGCTTCCGGGCCTGGAGCCGGCCGGCGCGGAGGCCGTCGCCACGAAGATTGTCCACACGCCGCCGAGCCATATCGTTCCGGCCTATCGCTTCCATCTGACCGCCCTGATCGAGGATCCCGCCGGCATTATGGAGGCCCGCTGTTATTTCCGCGCCGAACACGCGAGTGATTATGTGTACATCGTCCTTGAGAACGACGGGCAGGGGCTGTATCACGGCGTCCTGCCGGCGCCGGTCAAGATGACGAAGAACGTGCAGTATCTGTTCCAGGTGTTGAATGGAAACAACGAGGTGATCACCACGACGCCGATGCGGATACCCGTCCATGAGGATCACCCGCCGCCCTGGCAGACCGACGTCGGGTATGACGCGTTGCATCTGTTGACGGAACTGGATGGGCGGGGCAGCCGCGCTCCGGGCTTTCTGGAGGATCATGTACTGCAGTCCGCCAAGTCCTCGGAACGGTACGGCGCCGTTTCCGATATCCATCCGGGCGCGGATCCCGGCGAGACCACGGCCACCCATACGGGCACGATCGATGTGGAGCCCGAACCGGAGGTCGTGCCGGCCGACAGCGGGTCCTCGGTCGAGCCGAAAGCGCCGCGCAAACCCTATGTCAGGAATCTGGTGATCGGCGGGATCGTCGTGGGCGGCGCCGCCGGCGCGGCGATCGCCCTGAGCGACAGCGGCGGTTCCTCCGGCGACAGTACGCCGCCGACCCCCACACCAACGCCACCCCCGCCCGGCGTGAATGTCACGTTTCGCCTCAGTCTCGATGTCAGCGAAAGTGAAAGCGTCGCGAATGTCAACTTTGCGCGCGGGACAGCCACCGGCCCATCCGGATCACAGTTCATGCTGGAGGCGGAAGGACCATGGGGCGTGCTGTCTCAAGCCGTCACGATCGGAGCTTCCGAGAGCGCCACCATCCAAATAGATATCGACGAACCCATCTTCTCCTGTACCACCGTGATTGTGCGGGGAACGGTTACCGCGGCCGGCGGCGGCACGTTGGGCAGCCAGCAGCGGACCTTCAATGTGAAGTGCGATTGACGGCATCGTTGCACCGGCTGTGTGCCGCGATTCGGTGCGATGGCGCTTCCTCAGCCCACGATTTCTTCCAACGATTGGAAATGAAACCGTGTTTGTTTTCCAATGATTGGAAATGGTAGGCTGCCGGGATGCAATCGGGTCTGTACATCGTCGGCACGCCGATCGGAAACCTGGGCGATATCAGTCCGCGCGCGCTCGAAACGCTGCGCGACGTGGCGGCGATACTCGCCGAGGATACGCGCCATACCCGCAAACTTCTGACCCGGTTCGACCTGCATACCCCGCTGATCAGCTGTCACGGATTCAACGAAGCGCGCCGCATCGAGCCGGTCTTGGATCGCATCCGGGGCGGCGAGGCGATGGCGCTGGTGACGGATTCGGGCATGCCGGGCGTGTCGGATCCGGGATCGCGCGTGGTGTCGGCCTGCCGCGAGGCGGGCTTGCCGGTCTACGTCGTGCCGGGCCCGTCGGCGGTGACCTCGGCGATTGCGCTGTGCGGATTCGGCGGCTCCGGATTCGTCTTCGAAGGCTTCCTCCCGCACAAATCCGGCGCGCGCGTGCGGCGGCTGGGTGAATTGCTCGCCGTGGACATGCCTGTCGTGCTCTATGAATCGCCGCATCGTTTCATGAAACTGCTGGGCGAGTTGAGCGAGCTGGCGCCGGACCGGGAAATGTTCGTCGGCCGCGAGTTGACGAAACAGTTCGAGGAGTCGCGCTGGGGTATTCCGGCGCAGGTGCGGGAGGCGTACGAGGGGCGCACGGTCAAAGGCGAGCTGGTGGTGGTCATCCGTCCCGCCGGACGACATCGCGGCGGTGAGGCGGCGATTGACACTCCCATGGGCGAGTGCTAGCTTGGCGGACAGGATAGATGGACGAACTGGAGTTGCCATGGTTTCGCGCGTCACCTTGATTTTCCTGACGGCCTGTCTGCTGTCCGCCGGAGCGCATTCGGCCGGCGGCCAGACGGTTCCGGTCTATCGTATCGATCGCGTGGACACCCGGCTGGAGGGTTCGGCGACGAGTCCGCTGGCGCGCGGTCTGCAGCCGCGCCAGATGCCGAAGTTCATGAA
>CAYRPR010000172.1:0-5538 GCA_964425945.1 uncultured Verrucomicrobiota bacterium
GTACCGCAGCCGCGCCCGGACGCGTGGCTCGCATCGTCGCGTCCGCCTGCCTGGCGCGTCCGGCGGTGATCGCCCCCTTCGTCACGCGTCCTGTCGAGACCGTACCGGACCGCGCGGCGCTGAAGCTCGCGCCGGCCGCCGATGCCGCCCAGGGCGTCTATGCCCTGCGAAAGGCTCATGCGGACCGGCCGAGCGACGGGACGATTGTGCTGCAGGAAAGCGGTGTGACCTATGCCTTCATCGAACAGGCTCTGCCGATGCTCGATGAGGAGGGCTTCAACCTGAACATCATCTACATTGCGTCCGCGGAGTTGTTCGATTTGTTGCCCGCGAAGGAGCGCGCGGAGATCTTTCCCGAGGAACGGGCGCAGGAAGCGATGGGCATCACCGGATTCACACTGCCGACGATGTACCGGTGGATCCGGTCCGACGCCGGGCGCGCGCGGACATTGCACCCGTTCATGCGCGGGCATTATCTCGGGAGCGGGGCCGCGACGGCCGTGCTCAAGGAAGCGCATCTCGACGGCGAAAGCCAGTTCCGCGCGATTACGGAGTATGTGAAGGCCCGGCGCGGGCGGTGAGGAATGGGGCGGGCCTGCTTCGCGGGGCCCTGGATGGGCGGCAAAATCATTATCGGCAAAATCATTCTCTTCATGATTCTGCCACAAATGGTTCTGTCGTAATTCGGATCATCCCATGGCCTAATCCCCCGATCATCAACCGTCGGAAACGGCGTGACCGCCATCTCTTCTCCACCCCTTCCCGTCTCCCGTATTACGTTTCTGACAATTCGTAACACGCCGGATCACGTGACAGACAGGCCGGTATCGGCTATAGTGCCCGGTAACCATAAGGGATACCTTCCATCGAGGAGCCGGCATGAGGATACGTTGGGCATGGATCTGTTTATTCGCGGGCGCGACGGGCGCATCCGGGCAAGGCGTCGAGATCGAGGCGTCATCGCCGCAGAACGTGGCGATTTCGATCTATGATACCGGGTTCGGCCTGGTCAACGAGCTGCGGCGGCTGACTCCGGCGCGCGGCGAGAATGTGGTCCGGTTCAAGGAACTGCCGCGACGGCTCGATCCCGGGACCGTGTCCTTCATCCCGTTGACGGGCATGCCCGGTTTCGAGGTCCGCGAACAACAATTCCTGTTCGATCTCGATTCCGCCGGCACGATGTTGAACCGCTTTCTCGGCCGCGACGTGGAGGTGCACACCCTGACCGGGAAACAGCGGGGCCGCCTGTTGTCCGCGCCGCCCAGCCCGCTCGTCGAAACGCAGCATCCCCTCGCCCTGCAGACGGGCCAGGCCGCCGACCTGGCGCTGATCCCGCCGGATCGCGTACAGGAGATCCTGTTTCCGCAGGCCGTTCAGCAGGCCCATGTGCAACCCACCCTGCTCTGGCGCGCGGAGGCGCGGCAGGAAGGGCCGCAGAACATCCGCCTGTCCTACAAGACCGACGGCCTGCGATGGCGGGCGACCTATGACGTCCTGCTGGATGAATCCGGCGAGAAGGCGCAAATGAACGCGCGGATCGGAATCGACAATCAGTCCGGCGGTCATTTCCAGGACGCGCAGGTGCAACTGATCCTGACCGAGCGGGGCCTGCTGACGGTGCAACGTCGATCCGCCGTGACCCCGCCGCGTGATCGGATGGACGGCGCATCCGCCCTGCGCTACGCGTACGGATTGGACGAGCCGTCGTTCGAGCAGGCGGTGGCCGGTCTATCCCCCGTGAACTCGTATCGCCTGCCGGCCCCCGTCACGTTGAACAACGGCGACAGCCGGTTTGTCCAGTACAGCCATGCGGACGAACTGGCGGTGACCCGGTTCTACGTGTATGACGGCGTCAAATTCGACCGCTTCCAGCGGCATCGCCGCAACGACTGGAACTACGGAACGGAGTTCCATACCGTTGTGCAGACCCATCTGGAATTCGTCAATGAACCGCGCGAAGGCATGGGCGCGGACCTGCCGCCGGGTATGTTGCGGCTGTACCAGCGGCGCGCCGACGGCACGGTGGACTTCCTCGGCGAGGACCTGCTGACACCGACGGCCGCCGGCGCCCGGGGTCATGTATTGCTGGGACCGGCGCGCAGCATGCGGGGCGAGCGGGAGCGCACCGGCTACGCGGAAATCACGCCCCTCCGCGTCTACGAGGAATCATTCCAGATCCGCCTCGAGAACGATTCCGATGAGGAGGTTGAGATCCGCGTCGTGGAGCACCTGTACCGCTGGCACGAATTCGAGATCGTGCGCGCCGATACGGAGTATGTCGCCACCGGCCCCCAGGCCATCGAGTTCCGCCCGTCGCTCAAGCCGGGCGGCAAACGCACGATCCATTACACGGTACGGTACAGCTGGTAATCATGGCGCGGGACACCCGTCAGCGACTCGTTCCTCTTCTCATGGGCGCCCTGGCCGCGTGGTGCGCGGCGCCGGTTACCCCGTCACACGGCCGGGTCGTGGACACATCGCTCACGATCGGGAATGGATGGGCCGTCGTGCGCGAGACGCGCGAGATGGATCTGTCCGCCGGACGGCAGGAACTCATTCTCGAGGACATCCCCGAAGCCGCCGATCTCTCCACACTGGTCATCTCGACGCGGCGCGTGCCCGTGCGGCTGATATCGTGGGAGCGAGACCGCCTGGCGCAGGGCCGAACGGCGGCGTTAAGCGACGATCCGGGCTGGGTCCTGGACGGCGCCGACGTGGTCTGGCGTCGCGCGGCCGCGTTGCCCCCCGCCGCCACGTCGCACGACACCGCGGCGCCCGTCCGATGCGTCATCGATTTCCCCGTCGCGGGCAAGCGGGCGCTCGACGTCGGCTATCTCGTCCCCGGTTTCCGCTGGTCCTCGCAGTACCAGGTGCTGATCCGCGGCGATCTCGACGACGACGAGGAAATGGTTTCGCTCGATCTCTTCGGCACCATCCGCATACAGAACGTTTCCGCGCGGACCTACGAGCAGGCGCACGTGCGGCTGGTGGGCTCCGATACGAAGGAAGCTCTGCCGTGGCGCCACTCGCCCGGCATCCTGATGATCGAAGAAGGCCCGATGGCGCGCCTCTGGCAGCGGCCGGAACCGGAGCCGGGCATCGAGCATCTGTACCGCCTGCCGCACCGTGTCCGACTCGCGCCACTTGAAGAAACCGAGGTTCATTTCCTGTCCGCCATTCGCATTCCCGCCACGCGACTCTTCGTGCTGAACGCGGACGATGTGCCGTTTACGACCGTCGGCCTCAGCGCCCCCCTGCGCAAGTATGTGACCTTCCGCAACACGGAACAGTACGGTCTGGGCTGGGTCATGCCGCCCGGACCCGTGGAGGTGTTTCACGGCGGCCTGCGGCGATACCTGCTGCAGGAAGCGCGCCTGCCTCATACACCGCTCAATCGCGAGATCCGCATCGATTTCGGGACGGATGATCAGGTCCTCGGCACGCGCCGCCGTATGGCGCGCACGGCGCCCGAGAACGGACGATACGAGGAACTCTTTGAGATAACCCTGGATAACCGTCGTGCCGGCCCCGTCCACATCGAGCTCGATGAGCGGCCCCACCTGACGCTGGACTGGGACGTGATGCGGGCCAATGAATCCTATGAAATCATGGGGAATCGCCTCGTCTTCAATCCCCGCGTCTCGGGTTTGACCGAGCGCCGAATCCAGTACCGACTCCGCTTCCACCAGCCCACCCTGTGAGCGAAAATGCGTGATTATACGAAAGGGTCCTGTTGCCAAAAAAGAAGAAGCGGCTTACGCCGCCCCTACAAACACCTCAATCTTCTAAGGCCCACCGCTCGTAGGGACGCCGTAAGGCGTTTCAGTACGCAAGAGCGATTTGAGCCACAATCCGGGTAGAATCGCCCCTGAGTAATTCTTCGCGGGGCGCTTGACAAACCGGGCCATATTATAAATATTCTGGACGTTTCTCGCTATAATGGGCTTCGTCTGTCAATTTTTCTGGAGATTTTATGGGTAAGTCGGTCAAGAAGAAACCATCCAAATCGCGCGACACCAAGCAGAAAGCGTCTCCAGCCCCCTCGAAGAAAACAAAGTCCGGCGACAGCTCAGCGGAACCCAGGAAGCCCGGCAAGGCCGCCGCGGACAAGGCGGCCGAGAAGAAAAAATCGCGCACTTCCGTCGTGACTGTCAAGGTCACGGGCCGGAATCAAGTGCAGACCGACAAGGGCGAAGAACAGACCGATGAAGCCGGGATGGTCCAGATCACGGTCAATCGCGAAGAGCGCAATCAGAAGATCAAGGACCTGATACAGCTCGCGAACGACCAGGGCTACCTCACCTTCGACGACATCAACGAGGGCCTGCCCGAGAGCACCATCAACGCCGACGAGACCGAGGGCATCATCATCCTCCTGCGCGGGATGGATATCGACATCATCGAAGCGTCCGAAGTCGAAAAATTCAAGTCGAACGTCGAGAAGGAAGAGCGCGCGAAGCAGGCCCAGCGCATGGACGTGCTCGACGATCCCGTCCGCATGTACCTGAAACAGATGGGCCAGGTCCCCCTGTTGACCCGCGAACAGGAAGTCGAGATCTCCAAGCGCATTGAAGAGGCGGAGATCAATTCCAAGGCGTTGTTCAGCCGGTTCGGCTGCGCGACCTCCGCGTATCTCGGTTTGTCCGAGCGCCTGAAGGCCGGCCGCGAACGGTTTGACCGCATCATCAACGACAAACAGGTCCAGGGCCGCGACAAGTATTTCAAGACGCTGGCGCGCGTGCAGTCCAACATCCTGAAACTGCACGAGGAAGTGGGCCGCAAGTTCGCCGCATGCCATAAGTCCCGCCTGAGCAAGGCGGACCTGCAGCGGAAAACCAAGGCCTTCGACCAGTCCCTGCAGAAACTGGCCACCGCGTTTGACAAACTTTGCTTCAAGCAGAAGGCCATCGAGGATATCATGAACGTGGTGGACGATCATTTCCACTCGTTCAAACGTACGCGCGACGCCATCCAGCACCTGCAACAGTCCCGAAAAAGCAAATCCCAGGCCGAAAGCCTCAAGCAGGAAACAGGCAAGCTCAAGCATTTCGAGCTGGACCAGCGCATGACCGCCGACGAATTCGACGTCAACTACCGCGAATTGAAGTTGTGGCTGCGAAAGGGACTGCGCGCCAAGTCCGAGATGGTCGAGGCCAACCTGCGCCTCGTCGTCAGCATCGCCAAGAAATACACCAACCGCGGCCTGTCCTTCCTCGACCTCATTCAGGAAGGCAACATGGGCCTGATGAAGGCCGTCGAAAAATTCGAGTACCGGCGCGGCTACAAGTTCAGCACCTACGCCACCTGGTGGATCCGCCAGGCCATCACCCGCGCCATCGCCGATCATGCCCGCACCATCCGCATCCCGGTGCACATGATCGAAACGATGAGCCGCCTGCGGAACATCAGCAAAGAGCTGTTGCAGGACTTGGGGCGCGAGCCGACGATCGAGGAGATCGCGCGCGAGGCCAACATGCCGCTGGGCGAGTGTCGCCGAGTGCTCAAAATCTCGCGCCACCCTATCTCGCTCGATCGACC
>CAYRPR010000173.1:0-5534 GCA_964425945.1 uncultured Verrucomicrobiota bacterium
AAGGCCTTCATCGTGCCCGGCCTCGGCGATGCCGGCGACCGGATCTTCAACGCGCATCCGACCTTGTAGAGAAACTCGAAATCCGAATCTCGAAATTCGAAACTCTGTTTCCCTAACCCACCCCCCGCTACGCGGACCCCTCCGGAGGAGGGGATGTAAGGCGCCTTCCCCTCCCTGGAGGGGTGCCCCGTTGCGGGGCGGGGTGGGTGGAAAGCGGAATGAGAGTGATACGCGCGCCGCCCTACTCCGCCACCGCGAAACCCAACCCCTTGATCTTCTCCGTCACTCCCGGTTCCGCATGCTTCAACACCACCCGGTGCGCCGCGAATTCGCGCCGCTCCGGATAGGCCATGCGACAGGCGCGGAAATGTCGGGCGCGCGCTTCGGCGTCCAGCGACAGCGCCTCGCGCAGTCTGGCGTCATCCGCCTCGATGTCATACGCGTTTCGCACCACGTTCCAAAGCACCTCATCCTCCAGCCGCCCTCGCGCGTCCGCTTCGATCACATCGGCGACAGGCGGTATCGCAGGGAGCCACTCCGGTTCGACCTCCAGGAAATTACACAACTCCCGATACACGATGGCCGTGCCGTTCAGCCGGCCTTCATGCGAATACCCGGCGATATGCGGCGTCCCGATCGCCGCGCGATCGAGCAGCTCGGCGCGTATCGCCGGTTCGTTCTCCCACACGTCCAGCGCGGTTTGAAACACCACGCCCCGGTCCAGCGCGAGCAACAGCGCGTCGCTTTCAACGACCTCGCCGCGCGAGGTGTTGATGAACAGACTGCCGGGCCGCATCCGCTCGAAGAGCGACGCGCCGGCCAGGCGATCCGTCGCGTGCGGAATGCCGCGGGTCCACGGTACGTGCAACGTGACGATATCCGACTGCTCCAGCAGGTCATTCAACGGGATAAACCCCGCCTCGCCGGTCGCCGCCTCGCGCGGCGGGTCGTTCAGGAGCACCGGCATGCCCAACACGCGCGCCTTGTCCGCGACCCGGCTCCCGATATGGCCCACTCCGATCACGCCCAGGGTCAAATCCGACAACAGCAGGCCGTGACGCTGGGCGACACACAGCATCGCCGCGACGACGTATTCGGCAACGCTGTTCGCATTACATCCGGCCGCCGCGCACCAGGCGATGCCTCGCTCGTTGAGATAGTCCGAATCGATATGATCCGTCCCGGCCGTCGCACTGCCGTAGAATCTGACGGAACTCCCCTCCAACAGATCGCGCGTGATGCGCGTCTTGGACCGGGTGATCAGCGCATCGGCGCCACGGACCACATCGGGCGTGATGTCCGATTCGGGCACGGAGACCATGTCGCCGAGTGAGGAAAAGGCGGCGACGCCTTCGAGCACGCTCGTCGCGCATACGATCTTCATGCGTCGGCTTCCGCCTGCCAGGCCTGCCTGTGAATGTCCAGCGCGTGTTTGTTGAACAGCACGAACCGGATGCGTTTCACATACTGAAGCCCGGCGGCCGCCTCCATGATCGTCCGGAAGGCCACGCGCGCGGCGGCTTCCATCGGATAGCCGAATGCCCCGGTGGAGATCGCCGGGAAGGCCACCGCCTCGACGCGCCGTTCGTCGGCGAGCTTCAGGGCGTTCCGGTAACAATCGGCGAGCAACTGGTCCGACGGTTCGTCCACGCCGTGCACCGGCCCCAGACAGTGGATCACATACTTGTTGGGCAGATTGTGCGCGCCGGTGAGAACAGCCTCCCCCGGCTGAATGGGCGCGAGGTCCCGGCATTCGTCGTACAGGCCGTGCCCCGCCACGCGGTGGATGGCGCCGGCCACGCCGCCGCCGGTGCGCAGTTCGGCATTGGCGGCGTTCACGATCGCGTCCATGTCCTCCTGCGCCGTGATATCGCCGACGACGCATTCCAACCGGACACCGTTGACTTGAACCTGCATGGTTATGCTTTCATCCCTGAAGGCAGGACCTGCTCCATATTGTTCATTGTATCCCGAGCCCGCCCCGAATCAAGCCGATTGGAACCGCCCCCGCACCCATTCATACTCCCGGGATATGGCATCGGAAACAGCCGCCGGCCTCAGATCCGGCGGCAAAACATCCAGCGTATAGGTCTCGATCTCAAGGTGATCGGAAGCGAGCGATGCGGGGAGGGAACCTCTCGTGGATTGGAGTACCGGATCGCCCCCCCAGAACAGCGGGACATGGAAATGAACCCGCAGGCGCTCCACGTCATCGTACTTCGGCAGATCGGCCAGCGCCCCCCCCAGATCCGTCCACCCCGCCAACCGTCCATCCGTCCGTAAGGCCCGGACCTGATGCAGGTACACCGGCTCATCAAAGCGCCATAGCGCCTCGCGTGCTTCCGCCGTGTTCGCGGCTTCGAGCGCGGCGCTGATCTGAATTTTGGAAACGCGAATGCCTTCCGAGTCGTATCGCGCCAGCGTCTCTGACACATCCTCGAACTGCAACGCGGCATGACAGGTATCCAGACATACGCCGATATGACGCCGGATCAATGATTCGGGTGCACAGCCACAGGCGAGCAGATCATTGTTGTAGAAGGTGATGAATTCATCGGTCGTCTCGATGAAGCAGGATGGTTCCGGTTCGAGACCGACCTGAATGAATCGACCGGTCTCGCGCTCGATGCCGGCCAGATGTTCCGCGACGGCGCACAGCATCTCCGCCATGCGATTCCGATCGGCCTCACTCTGAATCAGCGTCTTGAACGATCCAGGCACCGTGCTGATGCTGCCCGCCGTCCCGTCCGGCAGCAGATCGGCCAGGATGTCGGCCAGTTGGATCGTGTAATCACGGCGGCGCGGATCGCGCCAGTCGGGTTGATACACCTGCTCCTTGACGCGCGCGCCGTGAAATCGACCGTACGGGAAGCCGTTAATGGTGAAGACATAGAGATTCTCTTCGCGCAGGAGGTTTCGGAACGACTCGATTTCGGCCGGCTCGGACAGCGCGCGCGCGGCCTCCGCGCTCAATCGAAGCCCAAGGCCGAATGGTCGATCGGGACACACGCGGCCGCGAACGGCCAGCGCATGCGCGCGTATCGCCTCGAGATTCTCCGCCCACGTCTCGCCCGGATGCACATTCAGACAATAGGTCAGATGGATGTTTGGATTTCGTTGGATCAGCATGGAGGTCTTGCACCCCTTCAGGGTGCATGTTGGTTTGTTTTCACCCCGTATCCCCGGGTTTCACCCGGGGCTGTTTTATTGCACCCCTTCGGGGTGCCGTTCCCGCCCTGGCAACCCAACGGCGCATGTACCCGTCTTGCGCCCTTTCCGGGTGCGCGTTGGTTTATTTTCATCCCGCATCCCCGGGTTGCACCCCTTCGGGGTGCTGCCCGATCCCTGCACGCCAACGGCGTGCGAGAATAAAGCCCGGGGTGAAACCCCGGGAACCATAAACCACAAAAAATCATCCGCACCCTGAAAGGGTGCAATAAATCTCAATCCCATACATATCGCTCGTCAAATTTCACACCATGCCTGGTGAGCAACGCGCGATATTCCTCCTCAAATGTCATACGGTGATGATGCTCCTCCTGCCGTAGAATATACTTCTTAACTTCCTCCGTATCAGACTCGCTGACGGAAAATGCGCCATATCCGTTCTGCCATCCGAACTTCATCAGAAATGGATCCTTGCGATCCGCCTCCTGGGTCTTGATCCAGGCGGAGGACTCCCTCTTGATCACGCCGACAACATCGGCGATCGTCTTGGTTCGGGAATGAACGTACAAAATGTGGATATGATCGGCGACGGAACCAACCTGAATGGCCGGACATTCCAGGTTTCTGAGAATGCCTGCAATATACGCGTCCAGATTGTTTCGCAATGCCGGATAGACAAGACATCGCACACGGTTTTTCGTGCTGAACACCACATGAATCAGAATGCGGGATAATGATTGCGGCATGATCGTGTGTCCGCGCGTTGTTGCACCCTTTCAGGGTGCGCGTTGGTTTATTTGCATCCCATATCCCCGGGTTTCACCCGGGGCTGTTTTATTGCACCCCTTCGGGGTGCCCATTCCTGATTTGACAACCCTGCGCCTCCCCGATTCCACCCGGGGTTCTGTCGTTGCATCCCTTCGGGGTGTCTCAACTCTTACACGCCAACGGCGTGCAAGAATAAAGCCCGGGGTGAAACCCCGGGAACCACAAAAAATCACACGCACCCTGAAAGGGTGCAACAATATCTACATCCGCGATATCTGCGTAATCCGCGGTTGAATTTCCGCTATCGCGCGCGCCATGGCTTCGCGGTCGATCTCGTGCACCTCGTGCTTGCGGCCGAGTCCGTTGGGAAATGTGACACACAACCCGCCGCCAAGATGCTCTTGGAAATCATCCAGCCCGCCAAGCAATTCCAGCGTTCCGTCGCCCAGCCGCCGCTCCATCTCCGGATGCCACAACGTAAAACCGCACTCCATCAGCCCGTGGATCAACGCGTCCGCATCCGCCGCATCCAGCCAGCCCTGCGCCACGGCGTAGAGCGAATCAATCCCCAGGCCCGTCGCCACGGCCTCGCCATGCGAGATGCGGTAGCCGGACATCGATTCCAATTTGTGCGCCGACCAATGCCCGAAATCCAGCGGTCGCGCGCGCCCCAGCTCGAACGGGTCGCCGTTCTCGCGGATATGATCCAGATGCAGTTTCGCGCAATGCTCAATCAGGCGTTCCATGGCCGTGATGTCGCGTTCGCGATAACGCGCCGCGTCGCGACACAGATCGCGAAAGAATGCCGCGTCCTTGATCATCGCCACCTTGAAGGCCTCCGACACGCCGCCGATCCAGTGCTCGAACGGCAGGGAGTCCAGCAAAGCAAAATCGTTGAGCACGGCAAAGGGCGGATGGAATGTGCCGATGGTATTCTTGCCGCCGTGCAGGTTCATACCGTTCTTCACGCCGACCCCCCCGTCGTTCTGCGACAGCGTGGTGGTCGGCACGCGGACTGTACGCAGTCCGCGATGCACGATGGAGGCCGCGAACCCGACCGCATCCAGCACCGCCCCGCCCCCGACCGCGATCACATACGAATGACGGCACAGTCCGTACTCAAGGATCGTGTCCACGATTTCCATCGTGAGCCGGTAATCGTTCTTGATCACTTCGCCGCCGGGTACGACATGGGGCGGCTTGACCAGTTCGATATCCGCGGCGTGGGCGCGAAAGTAGTTCAACACGTCCTGAAGCAGACCGGGTCGCGCCGCATGGAGACCGCCATCCACGAAGACCAGCGCGCGATGCCGGCGTCCTTCGTCCAGGCGGCAGAGCGCATCGCGCAGAACGGCGTTGCCGGCGCTGAACAGATCCCGCGTGAAGATCACGGGATAGTCGAACGCGACGTGGAATCGTTGTTCATATGGCCGGCCCTGACTCATGATCAGAAGTCTTGTTTTAGCGGATGGACCACGACCTCGTCCATGACAACATACGGCGGCTGGGTGAGCATGTGAACAACCAGGTCCGCCACGCGGCCGGATTGGAGGGCCCAGGTTTCCTCCTTGGAACCCTCCTGCGCGCCGCCCAAATAG
>CAYRPR010000174.1:0-2967 GCA_964425945.1 uncultured Verrucomicrobiota bacterium
TGACGAACTGCGGAAACTCGGGCTGGGTGCCGTCGTTACGCACCGTGGTGAACGTCCCGTCGTCCACCAGCCAGGCATTGGTCCAGCCTTTACCGCCGTCCGCTCCGCTCAGCGAAAACAGGTTGGTGTAGGCAAAGGGGTCGATGACCAGGAAATCCTGGAAGGGCGGCGTGGAGGCCGACGCCGCCACGCCGGGCGAGTAATAATCGTTATTGATCGAATAGAACGCGTAATGCGCCGTGGTCAGTTCCGGCACAATGTGCTCGAGGGACGAACCGCTCCCCTTGTACACCACATGCGAACCGTCCGAGCCCACCGGATCGCCCACATCGTAGGCGACGCCCTGCGACGGTGCGGTCGGTGCGTTGGTGGCGTTGAACACGATCATCACGTCGTAGCTCGCGTCCTTGGTCCAGACCAGCCGCACCATCTCGGGACCGTCCGACGTCGCGTCCTGGTTGGTCGGATCGGGCAGCGCACTGATCGTCAAATCCACCGCAATAGTCTGCGGGCTGTTGTCCGCTTCCGCGCTGGTGATCGTGATGGTGGCGTTGTGCACGCCGACGCCCAAACCGGCGGTGCCGGAATAACTTACCGTGTGCTGTTGGCCCGCATCCGGATTCAGACTGCCATCGACGGGGTTGACGGACAACCAACTCTGGTTCGTGGTCACGTCGTAGTTCAGCACCCCGGTCCCCGCATTCGTGACGCCGAAATTATCCGAGGCGGGATCGGAGCCCAGCGTGGTCGACGGCGACAGGCTGGTTGGCGACCGTACAATGCTCGGCGTGACGCCCGTGCCCTGGATCGTGAAACTGTACGGGTTCTTCAGGCTCGTGGTATTGGTGAAACTGACCGTCGCCGTGCGCGTGCCGTCCGCCGACGGGTCGAACTGCACCTGGAACGTCGTCGTGGCGCCGGCATTGATGGAGACGGCGGGTTGCGCCACCACCACGAAATCGGCGGCGTGCGCGCCGCTCGTCGTCACCGTGCCCAGACCCACGGCATCCGTCGCCGTATTGGTGATCGTATAGGTTCGCGTAAGGGCGCCGCCGGTGGTGTACACATCGCCGAAGTCCGTGTGATTGGCCAGGTCCGGAACCGCGCTGTTATTGGTGATGATCTGACTGTTGCCGTACACGTCGATATTGGCCGTGGCCGAGGCCGTGAAAGACAGTACGATATTGCCGCTGTCCTCGGCGATACCGAACGTGCCGCCGTCCAGATCGGGATCGAAATCCGTGGTATCCAGCACGAACTTGTCCACGTCGAAACCGCTCACCGAGCCGGCATCGATGATGATCCAGTCGTAATCGTTCGCGCTGTTCCAGCCCGTGGGCGTGCCGCCCATCGAATCGATCCGGATCGTGAACGGATTTCCGGACGTCGCATCCACGGTCACGCCCCCGATGCCGTTGCTGACGGTGATGACATCCCATTCATCACCCGGCGTACCGGCCACGTTCGCGATCTCCCAGACGTATTCGCCGTCTTCCTCCAGCGTCAACTCTTCAACCGCGAGATTGGTGATGCTCTGGCCCGGTGAGACGACACCGGACACGAACGTCGGGCCGATCGGCCCACTGCCCGCGAGAGTGGCGCCCGCCTCGATCGTAAACGCGGAATCCGGCGCGGAACCGACCACCACCAGCGTGCCGTTGCTGACGATCGTATCGCCTGCATAGGTGTTCGCGCCGGACAGCGTCAGTATTCCGGTTCCGATCTTGTTGAGCGATCCGTTGCTCAACACGCCGGAATAGGTGGTGTTGGATCCGTTGTTTCCGACGCTCAAAACCTTGCCGCCCATGTCGAGGTTGCGACTGCCGGACAGGCCGCCGAGCGTGAACAGCGTGGGCGATCCGAACGATATCGTCCCGCTGTCGCCGCCGTCCAGGTCCAGAATGCTGTTCTGGAGTGCATCGGCGTGTGTCAGCGAGACTGTTCCCGCGGCGGCCCGCGTATCACCGGCATGGGTATTGGCCGCGGCGAGCGTCAGGGTCCCGGCGCCCGCCTTGGTCAATCCGCCGTTCGACAGGACGCCGTTCATCGTGGCGGTATTGCCGACGGTAATCTGGCGGGTATCGTCGTTCAGATCCGCCGCGCCGTTGATGGTCAGATTGCCGGAACTGACGATCGCCAGGCTCACGTCCCCGTTGATCAGCATGTCCTTGCTGCTGGACCGGTCGGTGGATGTGGCGGTGCTCAAACTTGTCCCGTCCTCCATGGTCAACACGCCGCCCGACGGGATGCCGCCGGTACCGACATCGATACGCAGTTCCCCCTCGCTGACCAGGATGCTTCCCGTCAGACCGGCGTCCGGCCGGATACGGAAGAACGAACTGCCGTCCTTGACCAGCGCGCCGTCACCCGTGGTCCGGGTCGCCCCGGACAGCGAACTGCCCGAACCCATGATCGTACTGAAGTTGCCGCCTATATATAAGGTGTTGCCGTCCAGATCCACGTC
Organism: uncultured Verrucomicrobiota bacterium; assembly: GCA_964425945.1. Taxonomy (GTDB): domain Bacteria; phylum Verrucomicrobiota; class Kiritimatiellia; order SLAD01; family SLAD01; genus CAYRPR01. The sequence goes on from CAYRPR010000174.1 coordinate 2,465, forward strand.
GCCACGCAGATCGAGACTGCCGCCGTCCGTGTTGATCCGCGCATCGGAAGCCAGCAGGATGTTGCCGGGGAACTGCCGCGTCCCCGTATCGATCTTGCGGAGAGCGCCGCCGTTGGATTCGCCGGTTCCGTTCAGCGTGACGGGTTCCGCGGCATAATTGGCTTCGGCGTTCAGCGCCAGTGCCGCGGCGTCATCGACCGTGGTTCCGCCGCTGACCGCGCCCAACCCGTTGGCGTCACGGATTTCCAGTGTACCGGCCGCAATCGCCAGCGTACCGGTGAAGGTGTTGTTCCCGGCCAGGATCACGCGTCCACTCCCAGCCTTGGTCAGGCTGCTCGCCGGGCCGGATACGACGCCCGACACCGTAAAGGATGCGCTGGACGCGTTGGTCCACGACTGCCCCTCGCCCAGCGATACGGCGGAGGCGATCACGTGCGCGCCACCGGCGCCGGAATCGATCGCGACGCCGCCCTCGTTCATCGTCAGCGTGTTATTAATGAAAC
>CAYRPR010000174.1:2977-5529 GCA_964425945.1 uncultured Verrucomicrobiota bacterium
ACTCGTGTCCGCATCGGCATTGAAGCGCAGGCCCTCCACCGTGCGATTACCGTTGAGGTTGATATTGGTGCCGGAGTTGATGCTTTCATAAAACGTGACGATAGCCGAATCGGCCGGCGTTTCGTTGCCTTTCCAGTTCTCCACCGTGTCCCAGTTGGCGTCGGACCCGTTGCCGTCCCAGACCGGCTCGGCATCGAGGTTCAACAACTCGTGCCAACTGCGCGCCACGCGCAGCTCGTCGAAAAACACCGCGCCGGGCGTCCCGGCGCCCGATCCGGCGCCCGCGGCAATCCGGATGCCGTCAATGCGCGTGATGGTTCCCTCGCCGAGCGTAACGGTGGCGTCCCAGGCGCCCGGCTCGTTGGTGGGCACGGTGGCGGTTTTGTAGTAAGCCACCGTCCGCAACTCGCGCGTGCCGAAATCGTACATGCCGACGATGACGTAATCCTCGCCGGATCCACTGTTCAGCGTGAAGCTCGATGTGGCCGTGTGCCCCGTCACGGACAGGCCCAGCGTTTCGTCGGCGCTGAACACCTCGCCGAAGAACGCGAGCTCCGACCCGCCCTCCATGAACGACAAGCCCGCGAACTTGTCGGCGCCGTCGAACTCGAAATTCAACAGATAGGCCGCATACACCCGCCCCGTTTCCACGCCGTCGAAATGCCGGCGCGCCGAGCGGCTGGTATCGTTCGGCGGCGTTACGAGCGTCTTGTTGCCGCGCGGCGACGGGTACCCGGTTATGGAGCCGAAACTGCCGCTGTTGATGCTGAAGGCGCCGGTATCGCTCTCGATCCAGTTATTGGTCCACCCGCCGCCCCGATCCTTGTCGTGCAGATCATCGATGTCCGGATGATCGTCATAGGAGAATTCCTCGACGATCTCACCCGCCCGATACTTCTTCGTGCGGTTGTACAGCATCACGTTGTCGGCCATGGCCGCCTGATTGCCGAATCCGACCGGCGACGCGCCGGGGAAATACACCACCGGGCGCACCCAGGCCGCATTGGTCTCCGCCACCCCGTCGATATTGAACGATCGCCAATTCCCGTCGTTCAACGACGTGGTATCGATGAGATTCGTGTAGGCCACCAGAAGATTGAAGCTGGAATCGAAGTATTCGAGTTTCTGTTCCAGGGTTCGGCTGGCGTACTGCGCCTCAAATCGCATGCGAATGCGGAAATAGTGATGCGCGTTGGTGTCGGTGGATATGTCCTGGAAGATGCCGCCGTCGCCGGATTCCCAACCATGGTGCGCCATGCCCCACGAGCCGGATTCCGCCGCCCAGGATTCGCGATGCACGATGCCGAACTCCGTCCAATCGGCCGCGTCCTGGTCGCCGCCGCCACCCGCCGTTTCGAACCCGGGGTTTGCGGCCAGGTTGGCCTCCGCCTCGGGCGACATCGTCCAGAAGATCAGCGCGGCGACGAGGCCGCCCATCCGGATGAATCTGGATTGGGTCCTGCGCGCCGTCATTTTTCGCCTCCCTGCACCAGTCGTACCCGGTAATGGCCCAGGTCCCCGACCATCCCGCCGGGGATCACGCGCTTCATGACCTCGGCTGTGGCTGTAACGTCTCCGGTCACATCGTCAAACGCCGGGGCATCGGCCAGATCGTCGTCCGCACGCTGGATTCGATAGGTCTTGCCGGGCACCGCCCGCCATTCCACCACGGCATTATCCGGATTGTCGGTGGCGGGAATGACGCGCACGATATTCAGGAAGGAATCCGGATCGTTCGGATCGGTTCCGGCGGCGTACTCCTTCCAGACCTTCATGCCGTCGCCGTCGGCGTCCTGCTCCGGATCATCCACGGCCGTGGCGTGTCCGAAATTCAGATGCTCCCACCAATCGGGCAAGCCGTCGCCGTCGGTGTCGCGCGCGTGATCAATGATATTGGTCGTCGCGCCGATCTCCGCGATCAACACCAACTGCGACTGCGGCGAGATGTCCATGACCTGTGAATCGGCATAGAACAGCGACTCCTCCAATGTCGGCGCATTGAACACGCGCACGAAGATCCGGCCCGAGATCGGGCGCGGATCGCCGAAGGTCGCGGAGAAGAGTCCCGACTGGAGTCGCGAAGGAGAGACCAATGCGCCGATGCCCGTCTCGCCGCCCTCCATCAGGGCGTTGTCGGGATGCGGCTGACCGTACGCGGCGCCCGTCAGCGGCGGCTGAATGATGCCGTTGGTCGCCCATAGCACCTGCACGAGGGCGGGCTCGCCGGCGAGGTTCTGCCGGTAGCGCGCCACGGCCTCCGTGCGCAGCGCGCGCAGCTCGGCCTCGCGCCGCAGCTGCACGAGGCCGAGGGCGGCCTGGATGTCCGTCAGGTTGCACTTGTAGCCGAAGCGGCTCACGTCGTAGTGCCAGCGGCCCTTGTCGCCGTAGCGCTTCCAGGCGTCCTGGTCCATGCCGTGCAGGCTGAGCAGGGCCAGCTCGCGCTCCTGCTCGGGGCTCTTGCAGCTGACGAAGCCGCCTTCGCCCATGCTCAGGTTCTTGGTCACGTAGAAGGAGAAGGCGGCCATGTCGCCGAAGGCGCCGGGCGGGCGGCC
>CAYRPR010000175.1:0-5527 GCA_964425945.1 uncultured Verrucomicrobiota bacterium
CCAAACCTGTCTAATCATCCACCCCCAAATGGCTCCGTTTTACGGGACCACCGCTTGCTCTCTCACAGGAATCCTGGAGGCCGTTCATCGACGTGTTCGGCCGCGTGAAGTTCCCAACGGCGGACGAGGACAAGGGGCTCGGCACCGGCGAAACCGATTTCAGCATGGGAACCGAAATGGTCAGGCGATTTGCCGGCCCGTATCTCGCCTTCTTTGACATCAGCTACACGTGGATCGGTTCCCGCGCGGACATCGACTATGACAACCGCGTGGCTTGGGATATCGGTATCGGGTATGAAATACGCGCCGACGTGCTGTTGTCGCTCTTCTACGAACATCGTACAGCGATAACCGCCGGCGGAAAGGATTCGCGTTCCGTGTACGGCCTGGTGAACTGGCTGATACGTCGGGACCTGAGTCTTTACGGCATGCTGGAATCCGGCGTATCGGACGGGGGGCCGGATTTCGGCCTATCCGTCGGGTTCACCCGCAAGCTCTGACGGCCATACGGCGCCTGAATAATGTTGCATGCCGGCCCCCGCCCGTTTATCAACGGGGATGACGATTTGAGGTTCTGATGTCCCATGAACTACTGTGAAGCGGCATGCCGGATCACCCTTCTCTGCGCCCTGCTCCGCCCCTGCGCGGGCTCCTGCACAACGCCACCGGATCATTCCCACTCACCGGACGATTCCGTGCGAATCGGCCTGGCTCTCGGATCCGGCGGCGCCAATGGCATGGCGCATATCGCGATGCTGGAAGCTTTCGATGAGTTGGGCATCACACCGCACCGAATCGCCGGGAGCAGTATCGGCGCGATCATCGGCGCCCTGTACGCATCCGGCAAGTCCGCCGCGGAGATCCGGGAACTGATTGCGGATCTGGTCGTGCAGAAAACGGATACCTGGCAGGAGATTCTGCTGGAACGGCAGATTCTCGAGTGGATCCGTTTTGTCGATCCGGACCTCGGCAATGGCGGTCTGATCAGCGGGGAGGCGTTCATCGCGTTCCTGCAGGCCGCGATCGAGAAGTCCACATTCGAAGAGCTTCGCATTCCGCTCATGGTCGTCACGACGGATCTGTGGAAACGCGAACCGGTGATCCATCAATCGGGCGATCTGTACGGGCCGATTCAGGCCAGCATGGCGATTCCCGGCCTGTTCACACCGGTGACCATCGGGGACCGGGTGCTGATTGATGGCGGCCTCATGAATCCCGTCCCGTATGATCTGCTCTTCGATGATTGCGATGTCGTCGTTGCGATCAATGTCGTTGGAAAGACCGCGCCGAAGGATGACGTGTCCTTTCTCGATACGATGTTCATGACGATGCGGATCATGCAGACCGCACTCATAGCGGAGAAGCGGTCGCAACGGGAACCGCATATCTTCATCGATGCGGGCATCTACGATGTCCGGACACTGGAATACCATAAACTGGATGAAATCCTGGAGCAGGCGCAGGCGGCCAAACGGGAGCTGCGCGACCGGCTCCTGGAGATTCTTGGCGCGCCGGGTGTATCCCGGTGAGACGGCGCGGACTGATGTACCTGTTGATCGCCGCAGGCCTCGGCGCATGGGGATACCACGGCATGATTCGGATGCCCGGCCAATCCTATGAGGGGGCCCTCCCCGAGTTAACCTCCGCTCAGCTGGAACTGCTCGCCGAATTGCAGCACCATGTGGAGCACTTGGGCGTCACGATCGGCGAGCGGAACCTATTCCGGCCCGGCGCGTTGCGGGATAGCGCAGAGTATATCCGCGCCACATGGACCGATGCCGGTTTCACCGATATCCGCTCGCAGCAGTATGCCGTTCGGGGCGTGACATGTGCGAATCTGGAGGTGGAAATACCGGGTACCGTGCAGCCCGGCGAGATCGTCGTCATCGGTGCGCACTATGATTCCGTGCCTGGAAGTCCCGGCGCGAACGATAATGGGTCCGGCGTGGCGGCCTTACTTGCGCTCTCCCGCCGCTATGCACACCAACAGCCGCATCGCACCCTGCGATTCGTGGCCTTCGTGAACGAGGAACCTCCCTTTTTCCAGACGAGCCATATGGGCAGTCTGGTCTATGCACGGCAAAGCCGGGAACAGGGTGAGAACATCGTGGCTATGATCAGCCTTGAGACCATCGGCTACTACTCGGACGCGCCGGGAAGCCAGCGGTATCCCCCACCCTTTGGGTTGTTCTATCCGTCACAGGGAAACTTCATCGCCGTCGTGGGCCATACGGGTTCCGGCGAGCTGGTCCGCCGCGCCATCCGCGTCTTCCGGGAAACCACGCCATTCCCTTCGGAGGGTGCAGCCCTGCCGTCCTGGATTCCGGGCGTAGGCTGGTCGGACCACTGGAGCTTCTGGAGGGCCGGTTATCCGGGCATCATGATCACGGATACGGCGCCCTTCCGCTATCCGCACTATCACTCCGCTCACGATCTTCCGGCCGCCATGGATTTCGATCGAATGGCCCGGGTCGTCGACGGACTCCACCACGTGATCGACGATCTGACCGGCCGCGACCTACTGCCCGATCTGGCCGATAATCGAAATCAAGGGCAGGAACAGGGCCACGACGATTAGACCTACGATAACCGCAAGGAATACAATCAACAGCGGCTCGATGATCGATGTCATGCCCGCAACCGTGTTGTCCACTTCGTCATCGTAGTTATCCGCGATCTTCATCAGCATTTCGGGGAGTTCGCCGGTTTCCTCGCCGACTTCCACCATGCTGACAACCATGGGCGGGAACACGCCCGACGCCTCGATGGGCGGAGCCATGTTTTCGCCCTCCTTCACGCTGTCGTGAATCTGATTTACGGCGCGCGCTATGACCTCGTTGCCCGCGGTATCGCGCACGATGGTCAAAGCCTGGAGGACCGGCACGCCGGAGGTCATCAAGGTGCCCAGCGTGCGCGTGAAACGAGCCACGGCCGTCTTGCGGACGAGCGTGCCGAAGATCGGAACGCGCAGCTTGACCATGTCCATCGCGAAGGAGCCCCAGCGTGTCTTGGTCATCGCTTTGACCGCCACAACAATCCCCGCGACGATGGCGAAAATATAAATGAAATGGGACGCCATAAGCCGGCTGGCATTGATGACCATTGCCGTCAGGACCGGCAGCCCGGTATCGCCCAGCAGGTCGGCGAATATCTCCTCAAACTTAGGAATGATAACCAGCATCAGGAAGACCAGAATCCCTACCGCCATGAACATCACGACGATCGGATAGACCATGGCGCTGGTGACCTTGTTCTTGATGCGCTGGGCTTTCTCCATGAACTCGGCCAACCGGTTCAAGACGACGTCCAGCACGCCGCCGACCTCGCCCGCCTTGACCATGTTGATATACAGGCGGTTGAAGATGCGCGGATGCTGGGCCAGGGCCTCGGCGAAGGTACTGCCGGTCTGGATGGATTCGGCGATTTTCTCCGTCGCCTGCTTCAACGCGGGGTTGTGTTCCTGTTTCAGGATGACCTGCAGACTGCGGAGGAGCGGGAGACCGGCGTTAATCAACGTGGCCAACTGCCGGGTGTAGGTCATCAGCAGCTTGGGCTTCACGCGGATCAGGAACGACGGCATGCGGATCTGCGTCTTCGCCGCGCTCTTCCTCGCCTTCTTCTTGACGGATGGCGAGGCCTTCGGATCCGTCTTGGGCGCCTGCCGGGCGGCAGCCGAGGCCTCCACGACGCGCGTCGGGAACAGCCCGCGTTCGCGGATCATGGATATGGCGGATGTCTGGTTCGTCGCTTCGACCGTACCGGTCTGCTCATTCCCCTTGGGATCCATGGCCACAAACGTAAAAGTCGGCATGACAGGTCTCCTGCAATCACCCCGATCGGTCCCCGGCGCCGGGCGCTCCGATCGTTATCGTGTTCATCACGTGTATTTCACCACTTCTTCAACTGTTGTATAGCCGTCGAGAATACACCGTATGCCGTCTTCGCGCAATGTCCGCATTCCGAGCTCCACGGCCTTGTCGCGAATCACCAGGGTCGGTTTCTTCAAGCTGATCAACTGGCGGATCGGCTCCGAAATCCGCAGGTATTCATAGATGCCGCGACGCCCGCGATATCCCGTGCCATTACACTTCGAACAACCCGCCCCGAAATAGAACTTGCGGCCCTCGACCTGGTCCGCGGTCAAACCCAGCAGTTCCAGCTGCTCGGGCGTGGGATCGGCCGCCGTCTTGCAGTCCGTGCAAATCGTACGGACCAGGCGCTGTCCCAGCACGGCCTCCAGGGTGGATGCGATCAGAAACGGCTCCACCCCCATGTCGATCAACCGGGTAACCGCACCGGCGGCGTCGTTCGTATGCAGTGTTGAAAAGACCAAATGGCCGGTCAGCGAGGCCTGAATGGCGATTTCCGCCGTCTCCATATCGCGGACCTCACCCACCATGATGATGTCCGGATCCTGTCTCAGAAACGCTCGGAGGGTACGCGCAAAGGTCAGGCCGATCTGCTCGTTCATCGGCACCTGCACCAGCCCCTCGATGTCGTACTCCACCGGTTCCTCGGCGGTCAACAGCTTGGATTCGATCGTATTCAGACGACGCAGGGCCGAATACAGCGTCGTAGTCTTGCCGGATCCGGTCGGGCCGGTAACCACAATGATGCCGTTGGGTTTCTGGATATCGATGCCGAACATCTCGTAGATGTCCTCGGGCATGCCGATATTCTCCAGGTCCAGGGACACGACACTTCGGTCCAGCACGCGCAACACGACACTCTCGCCAAATTGCGTCGGCAAGGTGGACACACGGAAGTCGATGGCCCTTCCGGCCACATTCAACTGGATGCGGCCGTCCTGCGGCAGGCGGCGCTCGGCAATGTTCAGGCCGGATATGACCTTCAAGCGCGATGTAACCGGCAGGGCGAGGTGCTTCGGGGGCGGCGCCATTTCGTACAGCGCGCCATCCACGCGGTAGCGGATCTTGAATTCGCTCTCAAAGGGCTCGAAGTGTATGTCCGACGCGCGATCCTGCACCGCCTGGTACAGGATCAGGTTCACAAACCGGACAATCGGGGCGGCGTTGGCGGCCGTTTCCAACTCGTAGATGTTGTCCTCTTTCGCGCCGAGATTGATGATATCACCCGCGTCCTCCAACTCACTCTCAAGGGCCGACAGCATCTCGCTGACCGATTCGCTTTCGTCGCCATAGTAACGCTGAATGGTATTCTTGATATCGGATTCGCGGGCCACGACAAAGGACACGTCGCGCGTCAGCACGAACATCAGCTCATCCACCACCTCCGGGCTTAACAGATCCGCCGTCGCCAGCACGACCGACCCGGAATCCGCTTCGATCGGCACCACGGTATACATGCGCGCCACGCTGGCCGGCAACGCACGGATCACGTCCGGCGCGATCTCGGCCGATTTGATATCCACGACATCCACGCCCAGATGCCGGGCCGTTAATTCCAGGACCTTGTCCTCGGAGAGCAATTGCATGTCCAGGACGATGGAGCGCGTCTGTCGTCCCGTGCGCTCATGCTCGTCAACGATCTCCTCGATCTGGGTCTT
>CAYRPR010000176.1:0-5520 GCA_964425945.1 uncultured Verrucomicrobiota bacterium
CCCAATCGGGAATCGAGACAGGAAGGCATGCAGAATGAAAGAGCATTATCCGTACTACCTGGCCAACCGGCCCGAACAACCAAACGCCGATCTCGAGGTGATCGACAAGTACACGGGCGATGTCGCCACGCGCGTGCCGTTGGCCGACGCCGGCGCGATGGAGCGGGCCATTGCCGCCACGGTCCGGGCCGCGCCCGCCCTGTTCGCCATGCCCGCCTACGAGCGACAACGTGTGTTGCAGCATTGCGTGGACCGCTTTACGGAACGCGCCGAAGAGTTGGCCATGGCGCTGTGCGTGGAAGCGGGCAAACCGATCAAGGACAGCCGGGGCGAGGTGGCGCGGTTGATCGATACGTTTCGTATCGCGGCGGAGGAATCGGTCCGCATTAACGGCGAGACGCTGAACCTGGAACGGGGCGAAAAATCCCGGGGTTACCGCGGCTTCACGCGGCGTGTGCCGGTCGGCCCGTGTGCCTTCATCGCGCCCTTCAACTTCCCGCTTAATCTCGTCGCACACAAGGTCGCGCCGGCTCTGGCCGCCGGTTGCCCCTTCGTGTTGAAGCCCTCGGACCGTACGCCCGTCGGCGCGCTGATCATCGGGGGGATCCTCGCGGAGACGGACCTGCCCGAAGGCGCATTCTCCGTGCTGCCGTGCGAAATCGAAGTCGCCGATGCGATGGTCACGGACGAGCGCTTGAAGCTGTTGAGCTTCACCGGCTCGCCGCAGGTCGGCTGGCAACTTAAGAGCAGGGCCGGCAAAAAAAGGGTCGTGCTGGAATTGGGCGGCAACGCGGCGTGTGTCGTGGATGCCGACGCCGACCTCGAAGATGCCGTCCAGCGCATCCTGTTCGGCGCGTTCTATCAGTCGGGCCAAAGCTGCATCGGTGTCCAGCGTATCCTCGTACATGAATCGGTGTACGACGCCTTCAAGAAAAGACTCGTGGCCGCCACACTCGAATTGAAGAGCGGCGATCCCAAGGACGAGGAAACGTTTATCGGCCCCATGATATCCGAGAAGGAAGCGCAGCGCCTTGAGAAATGGGTCAACGACGCTGTGGCCGCGGGCGGAAAGGTTTTGTGCGGCGGAGCGCGCGACGGCGCGATCCTCGAAGCCACGTTGTTGGAGAACGTGCCAAACGACCATCAACTATGCACGCACGAGGCGTTCGGGCCGGTGGCGGTCTTGTCGCCCTTCACGAGTTTCTCCGATGCCTTGAATGAAGTGAACGACAGCGCGTTCGGTTTGCAGGCGGGCGTGTTCACGCGCGACCTGTATCACATGCTCGAAGCGTGGGACCGTCTGGAGGTGGGCGGCGTCATCATCGGCGACGTGCCGGCCTGGCGCGTGGATCACATGCCCTATGGCGGCGTGAAGGACAGCGGACTCGGCCGCGAAGGTGTGCGCTACGCCATCGAAGACATGACGGAAATCCGGCATCTCGTCATCCGCACGCCGTAGCGCACAGGTGTCTGTCTCCTCTTCTCTTCCGTGTTTGGGTGTTCGAAGTGTCTGAACGCCCGTGTAAAATGTTTTAACAGAAATTAAGACGCCATTTCCGCGGGTCGACCCCTTGAATCACGCGGGATTAACCCCATAGTGATAAAGAGAGGCAAGTGCAATCGCAAGGGAGGAGGAGTCAGAATGTCGCCAATCAAATCCATCACGGCCGAGGAACTTAAAGCGAGGCTCGATCGCGGTGATGACTTCAAGCTCGTTGAGACGCTGCCGGAAGAGGCCTTCAGGAAAGAGCATATTCCGGGGGCGATTAACATCCCGCCGGATCAGATTGAGGCGAAGGCGCCTGATCAACTCGCCAAGGATGACGAGATCGTCGTGTATTGCGCCAATACCGAATGTCAGGCCAGTCCCGAAGCCGCGAAGAAGTTGACGGAGCTTGGGTACACCAAGGTGTTGGACTTCGAGGCGGGCAAGCAGGGCTGGAAGGCGGCCGGTTATGAGACGGCGGCCTGAATGAGGGCGTGCACGGGCACGGCATCGAGGCCGCCAGTCGCAGCTGTTCTTGAGCGCATTGTGCCGGCCAGGCGGGTCACATCGAGATCACGGATCGCGTATAAGACGCGTTGCGCTTGCGGATAGCGGGTTGTAGCGCGGATTATGAAGGGAGCAGAATATGAGCGATAGACAACTTGAGGAACAGAAACTCCGCGCCCAGTTGGACGAGTGGAAGGCGGACTTGGACAAACTCAAAGCGAAGGCGGCGAAAGCCGGCGCGGATGCGGGACTTGAAATGAACCGGCAGGTCGGTGCACTCGAAACGAAGGTGGCGGATGCCGAGCGCCGGCTGACGGAACTCTCCCGGGCCACGGACGACGCGTGGGGCGCGATCAAGAAGGGCGCGGACGAGGCGTGGACATCGCTGAAAAGCGCCTTTCGCAGCGCGGCTTCGAAATACCAATCATGAGATGACCCCGTTCCCGGGTGTGCGAATCTAAATGGAGGATATATGTCGGACAAGAAGCAGGAGAAACCGGTTCTGTTGATGACGGGAAGCGCCGGGTTACTGGGGCTGGCGCTTACAAAGGATCTGGCGAAGGATTACCGGGTCATCGGATTGGATATCAAGAAGCCGGAAGAGGCGGTCAAGGGGGCCGAATGGGTCAAGTGCGATCTGACGGATGACGATAATGTGCGAGACACCCTCGATCGCATTCGCGAGAAGCACGGTGACCGGATCGCATCCGTGATTCACCTGGCCGCTTATTACGATTTCTCGGGCGGTTCCAGTCCGATGTACAAGCAACTCACGATCGAGGGCACGCGCCGTCTCATCCGCGGCCTTCAGGACTTCACGGTGGATCAGTTCATCTATTCGAGCAGTCTGCTGGTGATGAAGCCGGCGGACGCGCAAAGGCAACGGGACACACTGACAGAGGACGCGCCTACGCGCGCAGAGTGGGAATATCCGGCCTCGAAGCTGGAGGCGGAACAAGTATTGAAGGACGAGCGGGGTGCGATACCCGTCGTCGTTCTCCGCATTGCCGGCGTGTATACAGATCAATGTCAGTCCCTGCCCATTGCTGAACATATCCGGCGCATTTATGAGAAGGAACTGGAAAGCTATGTTTTTCCGGGCGACAAGGATCACGGCCAGCCGTTCATCCATATCTCAGATGTGGTTGAATGCGTGCGCAATGCGGTCGGGAAGCGCCGCAATTTTGAAGGATGGGAGTTGTTCCTCGTCGCCGAACCCATCACATTGAGTTACGACGAACTTCAGAAAACCATCGGTGAGTTGATTCATGGCAAGGAATGGCCCACCTTGCGTGTGCCCAAAATGGTGGCGAAGGCCGGGGCCTGGGTGAAGGACCAACTGCCCTCGGAAGATCCGTTCATCAAGCCGTGGATGGTGGATCTCGCGGATGATCATTATCCCGTGGAGATCGAGCGAGCGCGCGAGCGACTGGACTGGGAGCCCATTCACCGGCTCAACGACGAGTTGAGCGGCATGATCATGTTTCTCAAGGAGGATCCGGAAAAATTCTATGAGATGAACAATCTCACGCCGCCGGGCGAAAAAAGGGAACAGGCGGCCGCATCGTCTTGAGGGGCTCCATGAGTGCAGGCGCCATGCGATCCGCGGATTACGCCGTCATCCCCGAACCTTGGGCCTACAATCCGTCCCGGTGGGGCGAGCGCGTGGTGATTGCCCTGGTCGCGGCGATCGCCGCGGTCATCTCGGGCTACATGGGGCTTTTCCAAGTGGGGCTGATTGCCACCTTGTGGGATCCGATTTTCGGCGCACAGAGCGAGGAGGTGCTCACGTCGAATATATCCCACTTCTTGAGCCGCGTGTTTCAGGTGCCCGACGCCATCATGGGCATGCTGGCGTATCTGGCGGATATTATTCTCGTGCTGGCGGGTTCGACGCGCCGCTGGCAGTTCCGCCCGTGGCTGGTGGCGACGTTCGGCCTGGTGGTGATCCCACTGGGCTTGGTGAGCTTTACCTTGGTGTTCATGCAGGGAGCCGTTCTGGGAACATGGTGCCTTCTGTGTCTGGTGGCGGCGCTGTTGAGCTTGGCCCTGATCCTGCTGGCTTGGGATGAGGTCCGGTCGACGGGGCTCTACATGACGCGCGTCTGGAAGAAGAGCCGCGACCGCAGATTGGTATGGAAGACGTTCTGGGGGCGCCCTTCCGAGCTGGCGTACGAAGTCGGCGAACAGATGAGCAGGAGGCTGTGATGTGGGCCCGGGTGCTTGAATTCGCATTGGCATGCTGGCTGGCTTTGAGTCCTTTTATCTTCCGCTATGACGAACGGGCACATGACTTCCTGCTCCATGATCTGTCGTGCACCTTGCTCGTCATGGCGTTCGCCTTTCTGTCGTTCTGGAAACCGCTCCGACGCATGCACCTGTTGATCATCCCCGTGGCCCTGTGGCTGACCGGTCTGGCGTTCCTTCACGAAGAGGCCCCGCCGCCGGTCCCGTATCAAAATTATGTCGTGATCGGCGTGCTCCTGTTGGTGTTCGCCATCATCCCGGGCGACGCTTCGGATCCGCCGGAGGCGTGGACGGATTTCATGAAGAAACGGAGAGGAGAACCCTCGCGATGACAAGGAGTGGACGTCATGGAAACCTTCAAACAGGCGCGCGATTTGCTTGAATGGGTCCGGGATTATCACCGGCGAATGAAGGAAGGGTACGGGGCGGCCGCTGAAACGGCCGCGGACGAGCGTGCGGCGCTCCTGTTCCGTTACCTGCAAACGCACGAGGCGGCATTTGAGGACATGATCGGACAGGCTGTCACGGAGCATGGCGACACGCTGGAGACCTGGATCCAATATACGCCCGACAAGGAGATCCTGGAGTCGGTCGCCGGGAGCCAGGTCGACCCGGACTTGTCGGCGAAAGAGGTGGCGGTGAACGCCCAGCGCATGGACGAGGCGCTCGTGACGTTTTATCGCCATGCGGTCGAACGGATTAAAACCCGGCTGGCGCGCGAGGCGTTCGAACAACTTCTCGAACAACAGAAGTCCGACCGCGCCAAACTGGCCGAGCATCTGCAGTCGGTGGATCGAGGCATCTGATCCGCAAAGGAGATCGGGAATGGGACGCAGCGTTGCGCGGAAACTGATCGAGGGGCATCTGGTCGAGGGCGAATGGGAGTCCGGCGAGGAGATCGGCATCCGCATCGATCAGACCCTGACGCAGGACGCCACGGGGACGCTCGTCATGCTGGAACTGGAGGCGATGGGGCTTGATCGCGTGAAGACGGAATTGTCCGCCCAGTATGTGGATCACAACCTGATTCAGGACGATCACCGCAATCCCGACGATCATGTCTTCCTGTACTCGGCCTGCCGGCGCTTCGGCGTCCACTACAGCCGGGCCGGGAACGGCGTCAGCCATCCCGTCCACATGGAGCGGTTCGGGGTACCGGGGCGGACGCTCGCCGGCTCGGACAGCCACACGCCGGCGGCGGGCTCCCTCGGGTTGTTCGCGGTGGGGGCGGGGGGGCTCGAGGTGGCGCTCGCGATGGCCGGCGAGCCGCTCTGGCTCCC
>CAYRPR010000177.1:0-5516 GCA_964425945.1 uncultured Verrucomicrobiota bacterium
ATTACGGCCCGCTCGGTGCCGAGATTAAACGCAACATCCGCGGCGCATGGTGGGCCGACATGGTGCACCGGCGTGACGACGTCGTCGGGATCGAGACTTCGATCATCATGCACCCGCGCGTCTGGGAGGCCTCCGGGCACGTCGAAGGCTTCACCGACCCGATGGTCGACTGCAAAACCTGCAAGGGCCGCTTCCGCGCGGACCAGCTCGACGTACTGGCCTGCCCGCAAAAACCCAGCAAAAAGGTCAACCAATGCGGAGGCGAACTGACCGAACCGCGCAATTTCAACCTGATGTTCAAGACACACGTCGGTCCCGTGGAAGAAGCGTCCGCCATCGCTTTCCTCCGCCCGGAAACGGCCCAGGGCATCTTCGCCCAGTTCGACAATGTGTTGTCCGTCTCGCGCCAGAAGATCCCGTTCGGCATCGCCCAGATCGGTAAGGCGTTTCGGAACGAGATCAATCCGCGCAATTATACGTTCCGGTCGCGGGAATTCGAGCAGATGGAACTCGAATATTTCGTCAAGCCCGGCACGGACCAGGAATGGCACGACTACTGGGTCGCCGAACGGCTGGCCTGGTACGAACGGATCGGCCTGCCGCGCGAACGACTGGGACAATACGTCTACGGCCAGAACGAACTCGCCCACTACGCCAGCGCCTGCGTCGATATCATGTACGAATTTCCGTTCGGATCGCAGGAACTCGAAGGCATCGCGGCGCGCGGCAACTACGACCTCAGCCGCCATTCCGAGTTCAGCGGCAAGAAGCTTGAGTATTTCGACCAGGAAACCGGCGAGCGTTTCATTCCGCACGTCGTCGAACCATCCGCCGGCGTGGACCGCATCGCCCTGGCCGTCTTGTGCGAGGCCTATCGCCAGGAATGGATTCCCAAGGAAGGCGCCGAAGGCGACGTGCGCGAAGCCGTGCCCGGCGAGAAGATACCCGCCGACTGCGAGGAACGCATCGTCATGCGATTTGCGCCCGTGATGGCCCCGATCAAGGTCGCGGTGTTCCCGCTACTGAAGAACCGCCCGGAACTGGTCGCGAAGGCGCGGGAGATTTACGACGCGCTGCGAAAACGATGGCCCGCCTTCTATGACCAGGCGGGGGCCATCGGACGCCGGTACCGCCGCCAGGATGAAATCGGCACGCCGTACGGCGTCACCATCGACTTTGAAACCCTCGAGAACGGCACCGTCACCCTGCGCGAGCGCGACAGCATGGCCCAGGTGCGCGTGCCGGCGGCGGAATTGCAGGACCGGCTGGCGGAATCGCTCACATTCTGACTGACGCCAGGCGGAATGCGGGGCAATGACCGATGAATGATCAGCCCATACGAGTTCTCTTTCTGAGCGATCATCTGGGTTATGCCGGCGGCGTGATCCACGGCGCCACCACCTACTTTCTCAATGTCCTGCCCGCGCTCCGGCAACGCGGCGCGCAACTGACCGTGTGCTTCCTTCGCGAACGCCATCCCGTCGCCGATCAACTGGAATCACAGGGCATTCGACCGATCTTCCTGAACCGCGGAAAATGGAACCCGCTCGCCGTCATCGATCTCGTTCGTATCGGAAGACGCGAACGCGTGGATCTCATCCACGCCGCGGGCATGAAGGGTATCCTCATGGGACGACTGGCCGGAATCTTCCTGCGCAAACCGGTCATCGTGCACCTGCACGACACGAATCCGCTGGATGCCGTCACGCGATCGCTCCAACGCTTGCTGGCATTTAAAACCGATCTGGCGCTCGGTGTTTCCGGTGTCGTATGCGAATACGCGCAACGCGTCCTGCGCACACCCGCCGCCCGGACCCGTACCCTGTACAACGCGCTTCCCGCTTCCGCCTATGACGGCGGCACGCCCAAGGAGATCCGCCAGCTCTGGAACGCGTTTCGTCTGCCCCCCTCCTCCCGTGTACTGTCGATCATCGGGCGCCTGTCGGAGGAAAAGGGACACGGGCCGTTTCTCGAGGCCTTTGCCTCGATACGGAACCGCGTGCCCAAGACGGTTCTACTGATCGTCGGAGAGGGGCCCCTGCGCGCCTCGCTGGAGGCGCGCGTGAAGGAACTCGATCTCGAAGACGCCGTCCGCTTCACCGGGTATCGCGATGATGTACCGGATCTGCTATCCATCACGGATGTGACCGTGGTGCCGTCCATTCGTGAAGGTTTCTCGTACGCCGCGCTGGAATCGTTGGCGGCGGGTAAGCCGGTCGCCGCGTTCCGCGTAGGCGGAGTGCCCGAAATCATCGAACACGACCGCACCGGCCTTCTGGCTGAACCGGGCGATCTGGAGGAACTGACCGGCCATGTAATCCGCCTGCTGACCGATGTGCCGCTGGCGCACCGTCTGCAGGAGGCGGGTCGGAGACGTGCCCGCGACTTCTCCATGGAACGCCACACGACGCAACTGCTCGCCATGTACCGGGAACTCCTTGCGCGATGATAGCTCAAACCCTCAAGAACAGCTGGGAGAAGAACTGGCCGGATGTCCGATGCGCCTTTTCGGGCGGCTTTCCCGAATTTGTCTTCGCCCGCAACCCGGCGCCGCTGGATGAAGGCGTTCCGGTCTTCTGCTATCATCAGGTGACCGCGGAACTATTCGAGCGGGACCTTCAGTTTCTTCGCGACAACGGGTATCGCACCGCCAACGCGGACGACTTGCTGGCGCACATAAGAAAGGAATCCCTCCTGCCGGCCAACACGGTCATCCTTACGGTGGATGACGGCGCACTCACACTGTACCGCGTCATCTATCCCCTGCTCCGCCGGTATGATCAGCGCGCCGTCGCCTTCATCGCCACCTGCTTTCATGACGACTCGGCCGACCGTATGCCGGCCGGGGCTCGACCCTGCACCTGGCCGGAACTGCGCGAGATGCATGAATCGGGCCATGTCGACATCCAGTCGCACACCCACGAACACAGACATATCCCGCGCTGGCCCGCGCCGCTGGAACTCGTCGGCATTGATGACGCCTACGCGCAGTCGCGACGGGGAATACCGTCAACCATCGAAGAGGATTTGCAGCGCGCGAAACAACTCATTGAACATCGCCTCGGGAAGAGCGTGCGTCATCTGGCATGGCCCCGATACGATACCACGCCCGAGGCCGATCGCTTCGCCCGCGCCTGCGGCTATGAGGGACTGTGGCGAGGCGCCCTGCCCCGTCGCCGGGCCAATCGGCCCGGAGATCCAGCGGACCGGATGGTCCGCATCAGCGGCGAGTTTCTTCGCCGCCTGCCCGGAAAGGGCCGTGTATCGCTCGGCGACATTCTGCGCGGACGGATCGCCCGCCGCTCGTGTTACGAATCCTGAAAACGTAATACGCTCACAGACAACCGCACGGCGCCATTATTTCTCCGTCCCCTGCCAGCGGAACTGGAGGGCGCCGCTCCGTCGGCGCCGCCCGCCTGACCACGGAGCGGGGATAAAGCCGATAATCCCCTCCTCGGAAGGGACATAGGGGTGGGTTCACGCTGGCCAACGACTGACAGGGACAGAGAACACAGCCAACCTCGGCTCACATCCCCGCGTATCTCGCGATATGGATGCTCCACCCTATCACAGTCATCCCGAATGTATTGCGGCCTCAGCCGCCACTATTTCTCCGTCCCTCTCCGCGGTCCCTCTCCGCGCGCCCCTCCGCGCGACTCGCCCCTGGTCAGCCGCGCAGTTTTGCTTTTACGGACGTTTCTTTTTGTGTATGCTATAAAACATCGTGAAACGCATGGAGCGTCAGGCCAATGAATGATATCCCGGTTACCTGCGATGTGTGCGGGCAGCAATTCGATGTGCCGGCTGATCTGGCCGGCCGTACGGTGAAGTGTGTCCGGTGCGAGACCGCGGTCTCCGTGCCGTTCCTGGATGCGGACGTCAGCGAACCGACCCCGAAATTACGGATCAAGCGCGATACCCCCGTGGGCGGCGGTCCCACCAAGACCTGTCCGCAATGCTCCGCCCAGGCGGACGCCGACGCCGCGATCTGCGTGGCCTGCGGATTCGATTTCCGCACCGGCAAGAAACTCCGGGATCCAGGCAAATCCTCCAATGCGCTCGTGCTTCTGGGCGTTGGCGCGCTCAGCCTGCTCGCCCTCGGCGTGGCCGTTTGGGCCGTAACCACCATTCTGGGCATGCTGGGCATCGTGGGCCAGGATGAAACGGCCCCCGTCCAGCCGCCGGCCCAGGTCGAGCCCCCCCCCGGCGCCATTCCCGTCGAAGTCGTCGAAGAACCGGAAGAAGAGGACATGCCCGGGCCGGTCGTCGAAGAAGCGCCCGAACCCGAACCGATCGATCCGGCCATACTGGAAGAACAGAAGCGCATCGAGGAGGAACGCCAACGTCTTGCCGACGAACAAGCCGTGCGCCGCCGCCTTACCGAAACGCTCGATGAACGTTTCCCGCTGTTCAAGCGCGGCGATGAAGTGGAACTTCGCCAGTTGAACGGATTTGTCCACCGGGGAACGCTCGTCAGCGTACAGGGCAATCAGGCGCTCGTGGTGTTTGAGGATCTGCGCGCCGTGGTCAATATAGAGGAATTGGATCGTGATTCCCGCATGCGAATCGATCCGGACTTTCGCCGTCGCATGATCGAGTCACGCACCCAGCACGAACTGAGAGGAGGCGACTGATCTCCGTCATGCCGAACTCCCGATCCCACTCCGCCGACGTGGACAGCGCCTTTCGATCCCTCCTGGACCAGGTCAATGCGCTCCTGTCGGACACCACCTGGGATGCCGGCGTCATCGCGCGGATCACCGAAGGACTCCCGCTCCGTCCGGATGCCGGCGGGATCTGCCCCGAAACAGCGCGTATCCTCCGGAACGTCTGCGACCAGTCCGCGACGACTGCCGAACAGGTCCGGAAATCGGATGTGGCGCTCTTGAAAAAAGTGAATGAAACCGGCCGCGACACGGTTCATACGGGCGCCCTCAACCTGATCGAGGCCGCGTATCCGGTCACCATCCGGAAGCGCGTAGTGCTCTGCCTGTTCACCGGGAAAATAAGGGAAAAGCCCTTTCGCGACAAAGAGACTCAGGAGATCGCCCTGCTCGCGGACATGCCCGTCTATTCACCGGCCCGGAGGGAGGCCCTGTTCGCCTTGTGCGCCCGCCTGCGCGACCGCGTTCAACAACTGGTGGACGCGGAAATCGCCAATCGCGACCTGGCCGGTCAATTGCTTGAGTCCGAACGCACGCGCTCGCTGGGCACCCTGTCCGGAGGCATCGCCCATCACTTCAACAACCTGCTCTCGGTGATCCTGGGCTATTCGTCCTTCCTGCTGAATCGGGAATCCCTGTCCACCGAGGCCATGCACGCCATGCGCCAGATATCCGAGGCCGCCCAGCGCGGACGGCGCCTGACGGAAGAACTGCTCTCCTTCGCGGGCAGCGCCGCCGAGAAGGAATCGATCTGCTCCGTACACGAGGTTCTGCGCAATGTACTCTCCCTCCTCGAATCCCAGACCGCCGCGCGCGTGCAGGCCAAGACCGATTTCCGCGCGGCAAACGATC
>CAYRPR010000178.1:0-5475 GCA_964425945.1 uncultured Verrucomicrobiota bacterium
GACGCTGTCGGTCGTAGTGCCGGTGTCGCTCTTCATCATCTTCATCATCCTCTACTTCCAGTTCAATGCGGTCTCGACCACGCTGATCGTATTCAGTGGAATCGCCGTCGCGTGGGCGGGCGGGTTCGTAATGATCTATCTCTACGGGCAGGAGTGGTTTGCCAATTTCCACATATTCGGCGTGAACATGCGCGACCTGTTCCAGTTGCATGCGATCAACTTGAGCGTGGCGGTATGGGTTGGATTCCTTGCGCTGTTCGGCATCGCCGTGGATGACGGCGTGGTCATCGCGACCTATCTCAAACAGAGTTTTGAGAAGCGACGTACGGAATCCATCGAACAGATTCGCGAGGCGACCGTTTCCGCCGGATTGAGACGCGTGCGGCCGTGCCTGATGACCTCGGCCACGACGATCCTGGCGCTGTTGCCGGTACTGACCTCGACGGGGCGGGGGGCGGACATCATGATCCCGATGGCGATTCCGAGCGTCGGCGGTATGAGCCTCGTGCTGATCACCATGTTCACGGTCCCGGTTCTGTTCTGCCTGGTGCAGGAGTATCGCTTCAAGTGGACCGGCCAGACAGAGGGGGATTGAGCGCCGCAACGCGCAAGGTGGCGCATCGGGGTTTGCCCGACCCGCTCTTCCGTGGAATCCTGATTGGCGAATTATGGACATGCATATCCATTAAGCGGGATAATGAATGTGGAGTAGACGCATCAACAGTGAAGGGTTTATCCTATACCGTGTGCCGGGAACTATTTGCCTGGGGAGTCGGTCGTGTCTGAAAAGCACCGCATGCCCATTGCGGAACACACCGTGGAAATCGTCGGCGACGCCGGCGAAGGGGCGCAGAAGGCCGCCGTCAGTTTCGCGCAGGTCTGTGCACAGTCGGGCAACGGCGTTTGGACCGTCGAGATCATTCCTTCCGAGATTCAACCCCCGCCGCATAGCATCGGCAGCGCCAGCGGCAACCGCATCCGGTTCGCGCGACGCAGTCATGTGACAAATGCCGGCGACCGGGCCCAGGTGGTGCTGGCGTTCAACGAGATGGCCCTTCTTTCGCGGACCGAATCGGGCGCCGTAGACTACGATGCCCTTATCCTCATAGACAGTATCTGGGCGTCCCACGACGACCATCGCCTGCGCGCTTCCTATGCGCGCGTGCTGGACGATCTGCGTGTGCGCGGCGCGACAGTGATTGAAGTGCCCATGGAGCAGGAAACCCTGCGGATTATCGAAGATTCGCAGCGGGGCAAGAATATGTTCGCGGCGGGTTTGCTGTGCTCCCTGTACGCCAAGGAGATCGAATTGCTCAAACAGGTCATCGCCCGCATCTTCCGCAAGAAATCCGCCAGCGTGATTGATGCGGCGCTGGGCCTCGCCCAGGCGGGCTTTGCCTATGGCGATGCGCATCTGGGCGTTCAATACGATATCCCGGCGACGCCGGCGGATGTGCCCCGGGTCGTCATGAACGGCAACACCGCCCTGGCCCTCGGCGCGGTGGCGGCCGGATTCGAGATCTGCTCGATGTATCCCATTACGCCGGCGACGTCGGCATCGCATGAGCTGGCCTCTATGTTCGAGGAGTTCGGCGGCATCGTTCATCAGGCGGAGGACGAGATCGCCGCCATCGGCGTGGCGATCGGCGCGTCGTACGCCGGGAAAACGGGTTTGACCGTCACGTCGGGTCCCGGCATGGCGTTGAAAACGGAATTCCAGGGCATGGCGGTCATGACGGAGACGCCGCTGGTGATCGTGGACGTCCAGCGCGGCGGCCCTAGCACGGGTCTGCCGACCAAGATCGAGCAGGGAGACCTGTTGCACGCGTTGTACGGCGCGCCGGGCGACGCGCCCAAAGTGGTGATGGCGCCGAGCACGATCGAGGAATGTTACTACGTGCTCCAAACCGCGCGCCGGATTGCGGAGGAGTTCCGCATGCCGGTCATCGTTCTCTCGGATGCCAATTTGGCGACGGGCCGACAGATGTTCGATCGCCCCGATGTGGGGGAAGCGGTGCGGCCGGAACCACCGGACCAGTCGCCCGTCCCGCCGGGTTCCCTGCCGTTCGAATGGGATCCGGATACCGGCTTGTCGCGCCGGCTCATTCCCGGCCAGCCGGGCGGTATGTCGGTAACCACGTCGCTGAACCATGATCGTGATGGTCGGGCCTGTTATGACTACCGCCGCAACCAGCATGCGCATACGATGCGCAGTCGGAAACTGGCCGCCCTCCAACGCACGCTTCAGCCCCCCGAACTGCACGGCGACGCCACCGGCGATGTGTTGCTGGTGGGCTGGGGGAGTACCCGGGGAGCAATCGAGGAGGCGGTGGACCGCCTGCGCGCCGACGGACACATGGTGTCGTCGCTCCATATCCGCTTCTTGAGTCCGTTGCCCCCTGGTTTAGCGGAGCGCTTTGCCGGATTCCGGAAGGTGATGACGGTGGAACTCAATTACAGCGATCGCTGGAAGGATCCTTTAATCACACCGGAGAACCGGCGGTACGCGCAACTGGCCTGGCTACTCCGCGCACACACGCTGGTGGATGTGGATTGTTTCTCGCGGGTTCCCGGCCGTCCGTTCATGCCCGCGGAAATCGTGGAGGCCGTGTGGGCCGAACTGGATGCCCCCGATTCCCATCCGGTGCTGGCCGACCGGCCGGCGGAAGAGACCTTGAGAGGTGAGGCGTCATGAACGAAAGCGTCGAAGAACTGATAGGGGAAATATGCGGTTGTCGCCCGCACACCCTGGCTGACTATGAACGGGAACATCCGCGATGGTGCAAGGGGTGCGGCGATTACAGTGTGTTGACCTCTCTGCAACGTGCGCTCAAGAATCATGACACGCCGCCGGAACAGGTGGTGGTTGTCTCGGGCATCGGATGTTCCAGCCGCCTGCCGCATTATGTGAAGACGTACGGTTTCCACACCATACACGGGCGCGCCCTGCCGATCGCCACCGGCGTCCGTCTGGCCCGGCCCGATCTGCATGTGATTGTGACCATTGGCGATGGCGATTGTTTCAGCATCGGGGGCAATCACTGGTTGCACGCCATACGATACAATGTCCGGGCATTGGTCCTGGTGCTCGATAACGAGGTCTATGCGCTCACCAAGAACCAGGTATCGCCGACAACGCCGCAGGGACGGGTCACGAACACATCGCCGAAGGGGGCGATTCTCAAACCGCTCAATCCCTTGAGTGTCATGGCGGGGATCACCAATCTGTCCTTCCTGGCCCAGACGGCGACCTGGTTTCCGGCGCATCTGGATGCCACAATCGAGAGGGCGTGGGATCATAGGGGACTGGCCTTCGTCCGCATATTGCAGAGATGTCCCGTCTATATGCCGGATCTTTTCGGTGAAAGCGGGAAGGAGTTTCCCGCGGTCTTTCTGGAGGATGATCAGGGTATCCCCGTTGATTCGGCGATGCGGCGTTGGGCGGGCACCCTGGCGCATGACTCATCCGATCTCGCCAGGGCCTTCGAGGTGGCCCGCGTCGAGAAACCGGCGCCCATGGGATTATTATATCATAATGAGGAGATTCCGGCGTACGACCGGTTATGCCAGGACCGGCTGGATCATCCGGATCGCGACACGTTCCTTCAACGTCTGAATGCGCGCATGGATGAATACGCCGTCGGGTGAGATCATGACCAGTACCGCGGAACACCGGATAGATGATCATGCCAACGCGCTGTGGGATACGACCCGCGACGCGCTGGTTGCATGGATGACGCAAACGGCGCAGGCGCTGGACGACCTGCTGGTTCAGAATCGGCGTCAACGCCGGTCGCACAAGGGAAAACAACTGCGCAAGGGCATGGGCCGGTTCGCGGCGGACGCGGTCAACGATGACGCGCTTTCGTCGATCCTGACCATGGGGGATCGGATACGTCTGATGCCGGAGGATCGCTTGAAGCGCATCGAGCAATTGTGTTCCGATCTTCAAGCCGTGATTGTGCAGTACCGGAAGGCAGCGCCGGAGCCTATCCGTCTGGTATTCGACGGCGACATGGGAAGAGTGTTGCGGCGGTGCGAGATGCACTGGGATGCGATGGCGCGCGCTTTCCGCATACTGCGCATGGCGCAGTTGGAGGTCCGGGCCCAATACGAACCGGCCCGGCATGATCTCCTGTTCCGGGATTTCAAATGGCGAAATCTGGCCGTATCCGAATTGAAGTTGAGTCCTCCATTTCTCGTGAAAGTCCGCTCGGAGGCGGGCGCCTCCGATCAGACGGCAGCCGTAGCGCGCCTACTGGCCTGTGGATATCCCATAAAGGTCATGGTCATGCGATCGTCGGTGCCGTGCGCGAACGGGACGGCGGCCTGGCCGCACTTTGGCGCCGTGGCGGACGATGTCCTCCTGCCGGTGGCGGTTCGGGGTGTGTATGCGGCGCAACTGACCCCTTGGTCCACAGGGTTCGAAGATCATATCACGCGCGCCCTGCTATCGCCCCGGCCGGCGTATTTGTCCGTGCTGACTTTGGATGGCCATGGGAACCAGGATCTCGCGGAACGCGCGGTTGCGTCGCGCGCGTTTCCCCTCTTTGAGCTGGATCCGGACCGATCGCCGGTCATGGATTTGACCGGCAATCCCGAACCCGGGGCGACATGGGCCGCGAATGTGACCTATGCGGATTACACCGTGCGGGATGATGATCATGCCGCCGAATTCTCCGATCCGCCGGAAGATTGGCCGGACCACCAACTCATTCCCGTCGCCGAGTACCTTGAACGGGCGGAAACCGGGGCGGGGGACATGCTACCCTATGTTGCAGTGGCGGATACTGAGGGTGGTGTACGCAAACGTGTGCCTTCGGACCTGGTCATGGCACGCGCGCGGGATTGCATGCATCGCTGGCGAATCCTTCAGTGCCTGAGCGGCTCGGCGGTCAGGGCGGACGAACCGGCGCCGCCTGCGGCTGTTACCGCGCCCGCGCCGGAATCGGCGACTGCGGCCGATATTGTGCGTCGGCTGGTGGCCGGTTTGACAGGCGTTCCGCCCGACGAGATACATCTATGAAATGGGGCGGACACATGGCGATGCGACTCCTTATAGCCTTGTTGCTTCTTTCCGTGCTGGTGTTGGTGGCGATTTCCGTGCGTCAGCATACGGAAATGAAGCGCCTTGCCGCCGATCGCGAAGCGCTGGAGCTGGCCATTGAAGACTATCGTCGACAACCCATGCCGGAGACGGTGCCGGAAAGCGTCGTGCCGCCGGCCATCCCGGAAGAGTTTGTCGTGGAAGCGGAATATGATTCAGCCGAAGCCGATGCGGAAGCCTGGACGGATTTCCCCATGCCGACGCCCGCGGCGCACGCGCCGGAGATGGTGCTCACGCCGACCGGATATGCCCCCGCGCCCCGCCCGGACGGTTTGGTCCTGGCCGAAACCCGTCTGGATTCCTCGGGCGACGATTATCACGTGGTGATGCGATTCGAGCCGACCCTTGATCAGCCGCTGGGCATTATT
>CAYRPR010000179.1:0-5469 GCA_964425945.1 uncultured Verrucomicrobiota bacterium
AACAGGAGAAATACGGAGAACAGCAATAGCACGGGATGCAGATAGCCGGCCGCCGTGCGGAGAATCAGCGAATTCAAGGTCATCGCTTGTCCTCCTTTCGCACGCGCAGTTTGAGCAGAGCGTATCCCCCGACCCCCGCCAGCGCCAGCACGGTGATCTCGCCCAAGGTGTCGAGCGCCCGGAAATCCACGAGGATCACATTGACGATATTGCGTCCATGGGCCAGTTCGGCGCTGTGTTCGGCGAAATAGCCGGAGATGCTCGGATGAAACGGCGGCATCAGCGTGAACAGGACCAGGACGGTCATCAGTAGGCCCGCCGTGCCGGCCACGACAATGTCCCGCAGATGCTCACGCGGCGCGGTGAGGTTCTTGAACGGAGGCAGATGATAGAAGGCCAGAACCAGCAGGACCAGGGTCAGCGTCTCGATCACAAACTGGGTCATCGCCAGGTCCGGCGCGCCGAAGAGCACGTACAACAGCGCCACGCCATACCCGACGACACCCAGCGCGGCCACGGCCGCCAGACGCGAAAACGATACGACCGCCGCCACGATCGCCATCAGAATGACGATCACGAGACCAATCTCATAGTAGCGCGCATCCAGCCAGTTGTCCGGAATGTGGAAAACGGGCGCATGATTCCACAGCGTATAGCCCGCGCCCAGGATGGTCGTAAAAACGATAATCAGCAGATAGTAGCGCAGATGTCCGTTCTGAAGGACGCGGGTCTGTGCGCCGGCGATCGCGTTGAGCCACGTCAAGGCCATGTCGTACCAACGTTCCGGCCCCCACGCCGCCGGCCGTTGAAGCCAGGATGTCAGGCGGAGAATCGTTGGACGGGCGATAATCATCGCGATCCCGCCCGCCACCGTCGCGATGCTCAGCAGCAAGGCCGCATTGAATCCGTGCCACAGATACAGCTTGACGGCGAGCGGTTCGCCTTGAATGGCCGATGCGGCGGGCGCGGCGACATATTCCGCGAGATGACCGGGGAGAAAACCGAAAGAGACGGCGCCGATGGCGAGAACGACCGGCCCGAGCCACATGGATGCCGGCGGATCATGGGGATGACGAGGCGTTTGCCGTAAAGGGCCCCAGAACGGCCGTATGCCCGTCAGAAACGCAATCACGAAGAACAGCATGCTGGATACCACGCCGGCTGCCGTCAACCAGCCCGCGCCGTTCGTCAAGGCGAGCGTAGCCTCGTAGAATGTCTCCTTGGCCACGAAGCCGAGCAGGGGCGGCAGACCGGCCATGGATAGCGCGGCTACGCCGGCCGCCACGGTCAGGACCGGCATGGACCGCCGCAGGCCGCCCAGTTTTTCCACGTTCTTCTCGCCGGTCGCGTGATCGACGGCGCCCGCCACAAGAAACAGGGAGGCCTTGTAGAAGGCGTGCGCCACGAGAAATACGACCGCCGCCTGGATGGACATGGACGTTCCCGCCCCAAGCAACATCGTCATCGCGCCGAGCGCGCTGACGGTCGAATAGGCCAGCAGGGGTTTGAAGTGCGTCTGCTTGAGGGCCATGCACGCCGCCACGATCAGGGTTGCGGCGCCCACCGGCGCGATGATGGCGGTCCAATAGAATCCGTCGTTCATGATCGGGCTCATGCGCGCGATCAGATAGACCCCCGCCTTGACCATCGTCGTGGAATGCAGATACGCGCTGGCCGGCGTGGGCGCCTCCATCGCGCGCGGCAACCAGAAATGGAACGGCACCTGAGCGGATTTGGTGAACGCGCCCGCGAGCAGGAGCAGAAGGACCGGGAGAAAGAGCGCGTCACCGGTCATACGGAAGCCGTCCCTCAGCAGGACCGACAGGCTGTAACTGCCGCCCGCCTCGCCCAGCAGAATCAGCCCCGCAAGCAGAAACAATCCGCCCAACCCCGTGACCAGCAAGGCCTGTAAAGCCGCGGCCCGGGCCCGTTCGCGACGGCTGTCAAAACCGATCAGCAGGTAGGAACTGAAGCTGGTCAACTCCCAGAAGATGAACAGCGTGATCACGTTGTCCGACAACACGACCCCGAGCATCGAGGCCATGAACATCAGCATGAACGAATGGAACCGCCCCTGCTCCCGGACCCCGTGCAAATAGCCGCCCGTATAGATCACGATCAGCGCGCCGATGCCGCTGATCAGCAGGCTGAACATCAGGCTCAAGCCGTCCAGGTAAAACGACATCCGGATCTGAAGCGCGGGAACCCACAACACAGTTTCTTCGATGACCTCGCCTCGGGCGACGACCGGCACATACTGCGCGAAGTAAAGGGTCAGGCCGACGGGCAGAACGGAAAGAATCCATCCGGCCGCCTTTGGATTCCTCTTGTGAATCCAAGGCGCAATGGCCGAACCGATAAATCCTGATAAAACCGCCCAGAACATGCACCCGCTCCTTAAGAAGACCGACAAATTACGCAACATCCATCTGGGAATCAATAACGATCGGACTTGTTTTGCCGTAAAAGAGACGATAAAATGAAATATGACGATGAACGCAGAAACGCGCCCTCGATATGATCCGTTGGAGTTCGCGGAATGGGTCCGCAAAGGAGGATCGGCTATTCTCGCCATGCAATCCGGCGGTTGCGCGCGCTATCTGCTCAGCAGCCGTGTCCATTATCATGTGGGAGTGGAGGGTGTCCCGCGATTTCGACACGATCCGGGCAACGAGCATGTTCACCGCCTGCTGACGCATTCCACCATGTCGTTGATCATCGACCTGCCCCCGCCCTCAACAGATCAGATCGTCCTGACCGGCGAACTGCGCGAGGATTCCACGGGTATGGACGACGGACCGGAACGCGGGTATCGGTTCATGGCGCAACGGGCGCGTGTCGCGCGGGAATCCGGCGAGAAGATTCCGCTTGATGTGAGCGCCCTACTGCGCGCATGACGCCCAGTGACAGGCATTGATCAGCACGCGCACGACGTTCGAGTCGCGGTAGATCGGAAAAGTCTCGTGACCCGGTCGGAAATAGAAGATGCGACCTCGTTCCCGGTACCAGCAGCAGCCGCTGCGAAATACCTCCCCCGTCTCGAACCAGGAGATGAGGACCAGCTCATCCGGCGGCGGCACATCAAACGGCTCCCCGTACATTTCCGTCTGCGGCAGATCGAAACAGGGGCCGATGCCTTCCACGATGGGATGTTTCGGGGCGGCCACCCATAATCGCTCCCGCTTGCCGCTCAGTTGCCAGTTGAGCGCGCAACTGGCGCCCATCAGGGTGGTGAAAATCCGGGAGAAATGCGATGAATGGAGGACAATCAATCCCATCCCCCCGAGAACGCGGCGACGTACACGCTCGACGATGACGTCACGCACCTCATGATGCGCGCGATGCCCCCACCACATCAGCACGTCGGTGCGCTCCAGCCGCTCCTCGGACAGGCCGTGATCCGGCTCGTCGAGCGTCGCCGTCTCACAATCGATCGTGCCGTCGGATTTCAATCCCTCCGCCAGCGCCTGATGGATGCCGTCCGGATAAATCTTACGGACCGGCTCCTCATCCCGCTCCTGCCGGAATTCATTCCATATCAGTACTCGCGTCATCGTTGTGTCCACAAGCCGATTTGGCGGTTGCGCGCGTGTTGTTCCAGCGCCCGGTACCGATCGAGACGCGCATGATCGGCGCCGTCGGCAAAGACCAGTCCGCCTTCGAGCATCTTCGCGCCGACGTCCACGCCGTATAGCTCCGCGTACACGAGCAGACGTCCATCATCGTCGCGGGCCTCTGCGCCGAACGGAAAGGCCAATCGCATGCGCCGCTTGAGGATCCAGGCCGACAGCGTATTGCGCGAGACGCGCCCCCACTCCGCCCATTCGGCGGGCTCCCGTCCGAGACGCTCCGCCTGCTCCCGCATCCGGGCGTGGCCCGGCGTCAACGGCGCTTCCACACCGACCAGCCGAATCATCTCCTCCCGCCCCCGATAATGTACCCGCATCGTATCGCCGGCGACCACCTCGATACACTGGATCAAGTGCACCTGGCCGGATGTCCTTTCGCCCGTATCCCGCAGGTAGGATGAAAGGCCGAAGGTGAACACCGCGCAGAGCAGAACCAGCAGGACAAAATAGACCGTGATCTTCGCCTTCGCGGTCATGTCAGCTTCCCGGATGATCGATCGGCAGACCCTGCCGGCACAATGGACATTCATCGGGCGACCACACGGTCGGCGTCATCTCAATCAGGCTGATGACCGGATACGAGAAGGAGACGGCGCCTCCACTGCGATCGACCACGATCAGGATGGCGGCCACCTCGCCGCCCCGGCGGGTGACGATATCAATGAGTTCCTGCACACGCCCCCCGCGCGTGATGACATCCTCCGCGATGACATACTGCTGTCCCGGCTCAATACGAAATCCGCGACGGAGAACCAGCTTGTTCTCCGCCTTCTCGGCAAAGATGGCCTTCGTATCCAGGATGCGCGCGATTTCGTGGCCGACCGGGATGCCGCCCAGAGCCGGCGAGATGACGCCATCGATTGCCCGCCCGCTCCAGGCGGAACGGGCCCGCTCCACCTGGGCCCGGCATAGTTGTTCCACGATGTGCGGATACTGAAGGACCAATGCGCACTGAAAGTACTGGTCGCTATGTAATCCGGAACGGAGCTCAAAATGCCCCTGATGCAGGGCCCCGGTCCTCGTGAATAGTTCTAGCGCCTGATTCATGTTCATGTGTGCGTCACACCCGGTTGGTTTGTGACGTTCAGATCTTCCGGTCCAGTTCGTTCCGCACGCCGAGTCCCAGCGTTTCCATCGTATACGGCTTCCGGATGAACGCGCCGGCGCCCTTTTGAAGGGCCTGCTTGACCCGGTCGGTCTCCGCGTAACCGCTCACGATGATGCATCGTTGCTTCGGATGGATCTTGCGTATCTCCAGGAAGGCATCCAAACCGTCGTAATCCTCCTCCATGACCATGTCCATGACGACCAGGTCGAAGGGCGTCGCGCCTTTGCCGCCCTCCGCCTTGAGGCACTGGTGAACGGCATCGCGCCCGTTGATGGCCACGCTGACCTGATAGCCCAGGCGCGACAGCAATCGCGATGCGATCTCCCGCTGGTCGGGCAGATCGTCCACCACCAGGATCGATTCGGTGCCCTGGATCTTGATCTTCTTGTCGGACGGCTTGCGGAGGGGAATGGTGGTCACCGGGAGATAGAGCCGGAACGTGGTCCCCTTGTTCACTTCGGAATCGATATCAATGAATCCGTCATGGTCCTTGACCACGCCGTACACCACGGACAGCCCCAACCCCGTTCCACTTCGTCCCAGCTTCTTCTTGCTGTAAAACGGCTCGAAGATGCGTTCCTGGTCCTTCGGGCTGATTCCGGTCCCGGTATCCGTCACTTCCAGCACGACGTACTCGCCTTCCTGGACCGGCTCATAGCCTTGAATCGGGCGCTTCAGATCCGCGTTATACGTCGTGATGGTCAGCGCGCCCTTGTCCCGGATGGATTCGAA
>CAYRPR010000180.1:0-5435 GCA_964425945.1 uncultured Verrucomicrobiota bacterium
GCTGATAGTTTCGGGTCGAAGCCTGCGCCAACTTGAAGCGGGCCAGGACATTTTGGTTGATGATCGCCATGGCCTCAGCCGGTGTGATGCGGGGCATGACCGGCAAAGTGGTCAATGCGGAATATGCTTCGGCCAGGCTGTGCGCGGCGCACCAAGCCTCGTGTTTCTTCGCGGCGATATCCTGCAACAGCACGGACGCCCGGGCGAAATGCGGATGCGCCCTGACGGATTCGGCGATCAACACCGAGGCGTCGCAGAAAATCTTCATGTACTCATACCCGCGACCTGCCGGTCGCGATGCGCCCGGTCCGCGGCCACGGCCTGCAACAGATCAAGCGTCGCCGTCCCCCGGTGAACCAGCAACGACCCCTCCTGCACGAGCGGCGCCTTGATCCCCTCGGGTTTCAGCACGATGGCATCCGGCTGAACATTCAGCTCCAGACTGGAGCCCGGCGTCAGATGAAACTGCTGCCGGACCGATTTTGGCAAAACCAGCCGCCCGGCGGCATCCACGGTCAGTTGAGCTTTCATACCATTACTTATACCATTTACCATTCTAATTGTCAAATCCGTTGGGCCGCCGAATCCCGTGGCCGGTTGCCGTCAGCGCCCGGTAGGGTATGATGGCATTCCCATCACACCAAGCGGACCAGCTCCCGCACACGCACCTTGCCAAGCACATATCTCGCAATACGGATAACTCGTTTATCGCATTCATCCCCAACATGTTCCGCACACAACCGCCACTATTTCTCCGTCCCTCCCTCCTCGCCTGCTCCCTCGCTTCGCGAGCGAGGGCGGGCAGGCAGGCCCGTTGTCTTTTCGCGGTCAATCCACTCCGTCACGGGCTTGGAAGCCCGTGCCACATCGGCCGCACAAGGATATCATTTACCTGTCCCTATAACCCGCCTTCCCTTGCTCAGCGCACGGTGCCGATGCGGATATTGATGTCCTGGCGGCGCTCGAGGCGGTCGCGGCGGCCGTCCTTGATCCATAAAATCCGGTCGGAGGTGGCCAGCATCTTGTGGTCGTGCGTCGCGGAAATGACCGTGACGCCCATCTCGCGGCTCAACTCGCTCAACAGCTTGATGATCTCTTCGCCGGTATGGAGATCCAGATTGCCCGTCGGCTCGTCGGCGAGGATAATCGCCGGTTCGTTCGCCAGCGCACGGGCGATGGCGACACGTTGTTGCTGGCCGCCGGACAATTCGTCCGGCCGATGCGTCATGCGCTCCCCGAGCCCGACGCGCGTCAGAATCTCCTTGGAGCGCGCCTCGGCGCGATGCTGTTCCCATCCATTGAAGATCAACGGCATCGCGACATTGTCGATCGCGTTATAGGCGGGGAGCAGGTTGAACGACTGGAACACGTAGCCGATGTGTTTTCCGCGGAAATAGGCCAGCTCGCGGCTGGTCAACTCGCTCAATGTGACACCGGCGACCTTGATCGCGCCGGAGGTCGGACGATCCAGCGCCCCGATCATGTTGAACAGGGTGCTCTTGCCGGAGCCGGACGGCCCCATGATGGACAGGTACTCGCCGCGTAGAATATCCAGGTCCATGTCACGCAAGGCGTGGACCTTGAGTTTGCCCAGGTCAAACACCTTGTTCACGCCGCGAATTTCTATCAGTACTTCAGCCATAGTAAGTGTTCAGTGTTCGGTGTTCAGTGTTCAGCGGAAAGAGAGTCGCAGGGCCAACCAGTGGGAAACGAATCCTGCTCAATATTGTAGTCTTCAGCGCCCTCAGCGATAAGCCAGCGACGATCCTTTTCGGGGAGATGCTTCTCAAGGGATTTCTCCAGGCCGTTCAGCATTCGGATACACTCCTTATACCGCTGCCTGTATGTGGAATACACCTCCTCCTTAACATAACCCTTTTTTCGAGCAATAAACAGGTGGTGGAGCGTCTCTCCCGCCTCTCCACGGCTGCGGTTCACGCCCTCAACCTTGTTCTTCAAGTGCAGATCGTCATTCTTCTCGGCCAACTGTGCCGGCGAACTATTCGATGAACGGCGGATCTGCGACCCCAGCTCATATCTTTCCTCGGCAGGCCATTCATGGCTAATATCGCAAATTTCCAAATGGAGTTGGCAGAGTTTCTGGTACACCTCCAGGTCTTCCACATCACGGTAGGTCTTGACTTGCTCTTGCATTCTATCCTCCCCACCTGAACACTGAACTCCGAACACTGAATACTTTCTCCTAAAACGGCAACGGGATCGCCGCTTAGCTCAAGAACGTGATGCCCACGCCCACGGTGGTGATCAGGCCCATGCCGCAGGCGAAACCGGCGCTGACCACCGGGATATACTGCCGCCAGCGCAGGCCCAGCTTCTTCTGGAAATAATACCGGCCGATCAACGCGCCGATGAACTGCGGGATCACGGCATGCGGCATCGTCTGACCCAACCCGCGCACCACGCCATAGGTCAACATGACCGGCGCGCCGAGAATCGACATACCCCAGAACAGGATCGCACCGAAGGCGGTGCCGACCGCGATATAGACGCCGCGGAACGCGTCCTCAAAGATCGAGTATTCGCCAAGGGTCGATGAAAACATGATGCAGGCATTCTCGGCGTGCAGTTTCCAGATTTCGTCGGCGAACGGATAGACCGCCGACGGCACCTCGTTCAGGCTCCAGATGAAGTTCATGAAGAAGATCGAACTGAGCAGGATGATCGGAAACAGAATCACCTGCGTCTTCCAGATGCTGGTGAAGCGGGTGCCGGTCAGTTCGCACTGTTTATAGAACACGCACATCTGCCCGTAGTTGGCAATCGGGATGGGCAGGAACCAGACCGCGACGCCCTGGTACCCGCTCAAGATCAAGGACGCTTCGCGTATGAACGGGACTTCCACCACCTGACCCACCATGCCCTCCAACCGCGCCGTGACATAACTGATGAGCGGTGTGTATACGAAGCCGAGGATGATCAGCACGATCAGGACATTGCGGATATGTATCGTCCATTCCCCTTCATGCCACAACAGAAGCCAGATCGAGACGCCGATATAGGTCAGGGTGACGAAGAAATACACCAGCACGACAATCCACGGCCGGATATCACCCCGCCCTTCCGGCACGGCGCCAACAGTCGATCGCGGCAGGGCGCCCGCCTGCTGTCGCGCCTCCTTCGTGGCATTCCGAAAACTGCGAATCACCTGCAGGATACCGACGATCGCGATGGCCAGCGCAATCCCGATCTGGAAACTGAAATAGAAATCGACGTTGTTCAGGTACAGCGTGTTGATGGTGCTCTGCCCGGGCTTCCAACTCGTCAGCACGCCGGTGTCATAGAGAATCGGATTCAGGACAAAGGTGGCCAACAGACCGATAAAGCTGCCGACCATGGCGAAGAACGGCAGGACCATGCCGAAGATGATATTGCCGAGATCCCAGGACATGCCCGTTGCCACAGCCTTGAAATAGTTGCCCGTCTTCGGCGTGAAGTCGGAGAACGGGATCGGCAGGATGGTGATCGGCTCGCCGGTCAATGCGCCGGTAATGGTCGGCAACAGGAGGTACACCAGACCGAACGCGAGACCGAGGGCACCGCCGATGGAGAAGACCCGCCATCGCCACTTCCCTTCCTGTTGCTCAATACTCTTCTCTTCCGCGTCCTCGGCCAGGGCCATGATACCCTGCGCGCCGATCGGAGCCATCGGGAACGGCAGTTTCTCGACGTCGCTCGTGATGCGAAACAGACCGTAGCCCAGGACCATGTTCGATAACTGGCCGAAGAAGGTTCCGAAAATGACCATGCCGATGACCGGCAACCAGTCGAAATGGAAGAAGGTGCGCAGGGTGTAGGAATGGGATTCAACCGCGGGCGCGAACCAGACGGGCAGTTCCGCGGCGATACCGGCGGCGATGGCGGCGTCGCTCCGGACGAAGAACTGGTTCCAGAGCAGGCCGTTGAACGGCAGGCCCATCGCCGCGCCCGCCATGAAGAAGAGCACGAAGATTTCCGCGCGTTTCATCGTCTTCTGCGCTCGTTTGGCGACTTCGATGAACAGGATGACGGTCACCCACTGGGACGCGGCGCCGATATTCTCCACACCGGCGAGCAGGCCCATGTAGATCGCGCCGGGCACCATGAGCAGGGCGACGAACAACGCGCCGAGCAGGGACGTCCAGGTAAAGCCGTCCTCGAACGTCGAGGGGACTTCCATCACCTGCCGGAACTCTTCCAGTTCCTTGTCTAGTTTATAGTCAGCCATAACCTATTCGCTCTTGCCATGGTAGGGCGAACCGTCCCCGGTGAGCCGCCGGCGGCTCGGCCGGAGGCCTCGCCCCACCTTGCCCCAATGTATTCAGATCTCATTTTGCCGTCGCCCCTTGGGCTTTCAACGCCACCAGGGTTTCCTGCCGGTAGTGTTCCATCGTTTCCTTCGGGATGGAACGCCACAATAAAAACTGCGTGCGCAGATCATCAAATAGATTACGGTTCAAGCGGAGCCAGTCGCCGGGCTGGCCGGACTTGCGGATCAGCCGGATATGCACCTCGTCGATGCCCTTGATTTCGCTCGGCGTGCTCCGCAGCTCAAACTCCTGGGTCACGCCCAGGTCGAACGGTGCAAGCGCAAGATACGCATGGAGACCGAGATTCCCGTCGGCGTCCTTCACCCGGCGCGTGTTGCGGGCCATGAACGCGCCCAGTCCGGTGTCGCTGAAGTTGTCGAAGTGCTCCTTCAGGAAGCTCACCACGCCGGTCAGGTCGTATTCCGACACGGTGAACGGGAACACAATATCGTACACATCGCCTTTCGGCGGAGGCGGACGCCAGGTGCGCAACAGCCCTGGATTGGCGCTCTTCGACGCTTTGACGGCCGGATAGATGGCGGATACCAGCACGGTGGCCATCACGATCAGGATCGTGATGATCGCGTTGGTGGACGAGTAGTTCATCTCCGGCACCTGCACCAGCCCGTACCCGGCGAGCAAGGTCAGGATCTTCATCGTGCCCTGCGCAATCAGGTATCCGCCCATGCCGCCCAGCACCGAATAGACCATCGCTTCGGCGAAGAACAGGCTCGCGACATGCGGCGGGGCGAGGCCCAGCGCGCTGAACGTGTAGATTTCCTTCTCGCGGTCGGCGACCGAGCCAAGCATGGTCCCGAAGATGACGAGACCGCCCAGCAACACCGGGAACAGCAGGTCGCCCACGCCGCTGGCCGCGACCACGGTGCCCAGCACGTGACGGTACACGCCGTCCTGCCGCGTGGCGACGATCGGCGTGCGATCCATCATCCGGGCGAAATCCTCCGCGACCTGCGACGCCTGTTCGGCGTCGTCGGTGTAGATGTGTGTCACGCTGACCTTTCCGCCCGCGCGCTCGCAGTGCGCGTCGGCCATGAGCCCCGCGGAATCGGTCGGTAGATTGGCCCAGTTGCCCTGATCGGTCAGCAGATCTTCAGCGGATGTGGACAC
>CAYRPR010000181.1:0-5431 GCA_964425945.1 uncultured Verrucomicrobiota bacterium
GTCGTGGAATGCGACGGCCAGCTCAAGACCGGGCGCGACGTCGCCATCGCCGCCCTGCTCGGCGCGGAGGAATTCGGATTCTCGACGGCCCCGCTGGTCGCGATCGGCTGCATCATGATGCGCGTATGCCATCTGAACACCTGTCCGGTCGGCATCGCCACGCAGGACCCGGAACTGCGCAAGAAATTCACCGGCCAGCCCGATCACGTGATCAACTACTTCTATCTGGTGGCGCAGGAATTGCGCGAGATCATGGCCCGGCTCGGGTTCCGGACCCTGAACGAAATGGTCGGGCGGTCCGACAAGCTCAGGACGCGCGCGGCCATCGATCATTGGAAGGCGCGCGGCCTGGATTTTTCGCTGATTCTGAAGAAGCCCGAGATGCCCGCATCGGTCGGCGTGTACTGCAGTCAGAAACAGGATCACGGACTGGACCAGGCGCTCGACCATGAACTGATCCGGCTGGCGGAACCGGCGCTGGAAAAGCGCGAGCGAGTGGAACAGCCGATCCGCATCCGCAACATCAACCGGACGGTCGGCACGATGTTGAGCAGTGAAATCTCGAAGCGTTACGGCGCGAGCGGTCTGCCGGATGACACCATCGTCTTCCACTGCAACGGTTCCGCCGGCCAGAGTTTCTGCGCGTTCGGCGCCCCGGGCCTGACCATGCACATCCGCGGCGACGCCAACGACTATTTCGGCAAGGGCCTGTCCGGCGCCCGGCTTTCCATTCGCCCGCAGGAGGACGCCGACTTTATCGCCGAGGAGAACATCATCATCGGCAACGTGGCGTTCTACGGCGCGACGAGCGGCGAGGCGTTTATCCGCGGCATCGCGGGCGAGCGGTTCTGCGTGCGCAACAGCGGCGTGCACGCGGTCGTCGAGGGCGTCGGTGATCACGGATGCGAATACATGACCGGCGGACGCGTGGTGGTGCTCGGGCATACGGGCCGCAATTTCGCCGCCGGCATGAGCGGCGGCATCGCGTATGTGTACGACGCCCGCGGCGATTTCGGCACGAACCGGTGCAATTTGGAGATGGTCGAGCTGGAAAAGGTGGTCGACGCCAACGACATCCTTGAACTGCGGGCCTTGATCCTGCGACATATCGAATATACCGACAGCGCGCTGGCGCGGCGGATCCTGGACAATTGGTCCTATACCCTGTCGCAGTTCGTCAAGGTCATGCCGACCGATTACAAGAAGGCGCTCGAACGGATCGCGCGCGAAACGGCCGACGCGCAGGAACCGGCCCTGATGATTTAACCCGCATGTGCGGAAACTTCGAATGCTGCAATGCCTGAAACACAAAGCGAGAACAACGTCTTTCGGATTTTGAATATTCGAATTTCGTGTGTGTTTCGTATTTCAAAATTCGGATTTCGAATTTGACGGATTCTCTGCGATAGGAACGAGACAATGGGAAAACCCACAGGATTCAAGGAATTTACGAGGGAACTGCCGAAGAAGCGGCCGCCCGATGAACGCGTGCACGATTACCGGGAGTTCTATCTGCCGTTCCCGGAAGACAAAATCCGCAGTCAGGCGGCGCGATGCATGGATTGCGGCGTGCCCACCTGTCATGCCGGCTGTCCGCTCGGCAACCTGATCCCCGACTGGAACGATCTCGTGTACAACAATCTCTGGAAAGACGCGATCGATCGCCTGCACGCCACGAACAATTTTCCGGAATTCACCGGCCGGCGGTGCCACGCCCCGTGCGAAGAGGCGTGCGTGCTGTCCCTCCACGAACCGGCAGTCACGATCGAGGAGATCGAGAAGCAGATCATCGAGCGCGCCTTCAACGAGGGTTGGGTCCTGCCGGTGCGGCCGGATAACCGCACGATGAAGAAGGTCGCGGTGATCGGATCCGGTCCGGCCGGTCTGGCCGCGGCCCAGCAATTGAACCGGGCCGGCCATTTCGTAACCGTGTACGAGCGCGATCACAAGATCGGCGGGTTGTTGCGATACGGCATTCCCGATTTCAAAATGGAGAAATGGGTCATCGACCGCCGCCTCGACCTGATGGAGGCGGAAGGCATCCGCTTCAAGACGGACGCGGACCTCGGGACGACGGTCCCGTTTGAGGAATTGAAGGAATATGACGCGATCGTGCTATGCGTCGGGGCGACGGTCGGCCGCGATCTCCCCGTGCCCGGCCGCGAACTTGAGGGCATCGAACTGGCCATGCGATTTCTGACCCGCCAGAACCGGGCAGTCGGCGGCGAATCGATCGAGGAGAATGAGGTGCTCAACGCAGCGGGCAAGCATGTCATTGTGATCGGCGGCGGCGATACCGGAAGTGACTGTATCGGCACCTCGAACCGTCACGGTGCGTTGTCCGTCACGAATTTTGAGCTGTTGCCCAAGCCGCCGGTGGGTCGACCGGACAATCAGCCGTGGCCGTTCTGGCCGATGCGACTGCGCACGAGCAGTTCGCATGATGAAGGCGTGCACCGCGAATGGAGCATCAGCACGAAGCGATTTGCAGGATCCGGCGGCAAGGTCGAGAAGCTGGTGACCGTGAACATCGAGTTTGTCCCGTCGCCGAACGGCGGGCGTCCGGAAATCCGCGAAGTCCCGGACACCGAGAAAGAATGGCCGGCGGACCTGGTCCTGCTTGCGCTCGGATTCACGGGGCCGGAGAAGACCGGCTTGCTCGATCATCTCGGCGTGGAACTGGACGATCGGGGCAACATCAGAACCGACGGCAACTACGCGACGAATGTGCCCGGCGTATTTGCCGCCGGCGACGGACATCGCGGCCAGTCCCTGATCGTGTGGGCCATTTCCGAGGGCCGCGAAGCCGCCCGCGCCGTGGATCTTCACCTGATGGGCCGCACCGATCTGCCCACCAAAGGCAACGGCGACCTGCCGCGGATCTAGGAAGCGCGTCCCGGCCGATTGCTTCTTGCCCTCGACAGCAGGAGCATCCCGAACACCAGTGCCTGCAGAACGATCACAACGATCAGCAGGGCGAGTTCCACCGGAGACGACGCGGCATACCACATGGACCGGAGCGAATACTCTTCGATATCCCGCGCGCCGTACTCCAATTCGATGCCCCGCGCGCGCAAAGCCTCCTCGATGAACGGATTCCCGGCGGTCGAACCGCTCACCCGGTATTGATTGGTCACGCCTTGCCGGTTAACGAAATGACCCTCCAGGCTCCATCCGGACTGTGTGGCCGACAGGATCCGATCGCTTTCGAGCTGGGCCTTGAACTGATACAGATCAAGCGATGCGTAATAGCCTCCGTGCTGAAACTCCAGTCCGCTCCCGCTCGCCAACCGGACACCGGCCACGATCAACCACATGACAACCGCCAACCGTTTCATGGTCCCCTCCCTTCCTGCCGTTGAATTCATGTTACCCCCATTCCACGCAATAAATCGAGCCCATTTCGCGCGACGGCCTCCGCCCGGGAACGTCCAATGATTGGAAGTCGCAACCCTTTACGCTTCCAATGATTGGAACTATTTCGCGTTCATGACAATTTTCGCTGGCATATATTATCATATAAGAATATTCTCATATGAGAATATGCAAACGAACCCATTGTCCCAGGCCGAATCGGCGTTGCTCGGATTGTTGAACGAAGGGCCGAAGCACGCCTACGAGATCGAGAAGGTCGTGCGCGAGCGTTGTATGCGCGATTGGACGGAGCTTTCGATGGCGTCCATCTACCGGCTCCTGGCCAAACTGGAACGGGAGAAACGGATCGCGAGCCGGAGCGAGGTCCACGCGAGCCGCACCCGAAAGGTGTACCGGCTGACCGCCGCGGGTCGCGCGGCGCTCAAGGAATCGGTCCGCACCCTCGCCAGCAAACCGCAATTGGTAAAATGGGACATCGACGTGGCCCTGCTCAACCTTAACGTGATCGGCAAGCCGGCCGCGAAGAAATGCCTGCGGGCCTACCGCGAGGACCTCAAGAAACAGATCGCGTACTGCCGGGAACTCGAGATGTGGCTGGAGCAGTCGGGGTTCCCGCCCCATGCACAGGCCATCGCGACCCGCAAGATCCACCTCTTTGAAGGCGAATTGAATTGGATCAACCGGTATCTGAAATGATCGGGAGAACCCATGTCATCCGAACTGCTGAACAAGATATGTCTCACACACCCGGACCGCCGCGTCGGCGGTCCCGGAAACGACGCCGCGAACACCCTCTTTGCCGAGTATGTTTCGGCGTACGGTTTCAGGATCACGGCGTATCCGTTTGATTGCATGGATTGGTCCGGTGACAGCGCGTCCATACAGATCAACGGGACGACCTTCGCCGCGCGCCCTTCCCCCTGCGCGCCGGGATGTGAGGCGCGCGGGACACTCGAACAGGCCTCCACGGTCGAAGAACTGGAACGCATACAGGGCCGCGGCTCCGTCCTGCTCCTTCACGGCGATCTGGTGAAAGAGCAACTGATGCCCAGGAATTTTGTGTTCTACAATCCGGAGGAACATCGGCGGATCCTGTCGCTCCTGGAACAGAAGCAGCCCGCCGTGATCATCGCCGCGACCGGGCGGAATCCGCAACTGGCGGGCAGTCTCTATCCCTTCCCGCTCATCGAGGACGGCGACTTCCACATTCCATCGGTCTATCTGAAGGATCTCGACGGCGAACAACTGCTATCGCAACTCGGTCGACCGGCGATGGTGCGGTCCGATGCGGTACGTCACCCGGCGACCGCGCGCCAGATCGTGGCGACCCGACGCGGCACGACGGATCAACGCGTCGTGATCACCGCGCACATCGACACCAAGCCCGGAACGCCCGGCGCGCTCGACAACGGCACGGGCGTCGTGACGCTGATGCAGATCGCCCGGGAACTCGCGGAGCGCCAGGTCAAACCATCCGTCGAATTGATTCCGTTCAATGGAGAGGACAACTACGCCGTTCCCGGCCAGATGCTGTGGCTGAACGAGAACAGCGGTCGGATGGACAACATCCTTCTCGCGATCAATATCGACGGGGCGGGTTGCGCGGGACATCCGACGGCGGTGTCCCTGTACGGATGCGACGAGCATCGGGGGGCGGTGATCCGCCGGGAACTCGCGCGGACACCGGATTTCATCGAGGGCGAGCCGTGGTATCAAGGCGATCATTCGATGTTCGTCATGAACGGCCGCCCGGCTGTGGCGATCACCTCCGCCAATGCGATGGAGCTGTGCGCATCGATCATCCACACGGCGGCGGATCGCCCCGAACACGCGGATCCGGAGAAGCTGTCGCTGATCGCTCGATTCGTGCTGCAGGCAATCCCGACACTCTGATTCGCTTACTCCGCCCCCGCACTAAGGAGCTGGAACCGAGCGAATATACGGTATCTCGGAATCGTGATTTCTGTGCACTAATGACTCGACCTTCATACGCAGTCCGCTATGATGCCCCGACGAAAAGCATAAGGTGGAGGAGGTCAGCATGAGGTCTACGAGG
>CAYRPR010000182.1:0-5416 GCA_964425945.1 uncultured Verrucomicrobiota bacterium
ACTCATCGTAGATCTCGCGGAATTCCGGGCTGTCCTTGAGCATATCCATCGTGATCTGATGGGTCCGCTCGGCCGCCCAATGGATCGGCTTATCGGGCCGGATCAGCCACTCCTTCTCCGCTAATATCTTGCCGTTGCGGAACTTGACCGCGCCGATCTCGATCACCCGCTCGTGATACGGGCTCAGGCCGGTGGTTTCCACGTCAAACGCCACGAACGTGACGTTCTTGATATGGGTACGGCCATGGGGCGACACGGCAGACGTCAGGGCCGGCCCGGCTAACGCCAGAACCACAGCCAGCACCCCCGCTCGATAAACATAACCCTTATATGGTTTTACACGGTTATTCATGCTCCGCCTTCCGCTGATTGCGTCACGATCAATGGTCTATACGCAATCAAACGGGTAAATATACGGCCTCAACTGGTCTCTTGTATAGTACAATATTGTAAGTTTTATTGTAATATATTCATATTCGGAATGTTGCGACTAACAGAATAAGCTTAAGTTATCGCTTTTTCTGGTGGGAAACGTGTTTTCCGGCCTATGAACCGGGAGTGGTGACGGGGACGTTGTCCGTCATGGTAACGGAGCCGTCCATACCGACAAATATGGCCTCCATGCGGGGGAAAGCGTCCACGATTTGCTTGCCTTTCTCCGGTCCCAGCACGCAGCAGGCCGTAGCCAGCGCGTCCGCCAGCTCGGCGTTATGGCCGATAACCGACACGCTGATACAGCCCGTGGCGGGCATCCCGGTGCGCGGGTCGAAGATGTGATGATAGATCCGACCATCCGCCTTGAAGAATCGCTCGTAATCCCCGGACGTGACCAGGCACTGATTGGAGAGCCGCACGGATGCCAGCGCCTTGCGGGGATTGCGCGGATGTTTGATCGCGATCTCCCACGGTTTGCCGTCATTGAGGCCCAGGGCTTTGAGATCCCCTCCCGCATTCACCATGGCATGCTCAATTCCGTGATCCATCAACACCTGCATGGCGCGATCCACGCCATACCCCTTGGCGATACCGCCCAGATCGACAGCCATACCCGACGGCAACTCGACCTGGCTCGTCAGGGCATCAATCACAATCCGCGATGCATCCACGTTGACCAAGGCGGCCTCGATGTCCGCGGCCGGGGGAATCACCGGGTGGGCGGCCTTGAAATCCCACAGCTTCCCCACCGAATAGAAACTGATATCAAAGGCGCCGTCCGTCGCCTCATGCAACGCGTGGGACCTCGCGATGATCTGGGCCAACTCCGGCGGCACTTTCTGCGGACCGCTTCCCGCGCCATCATTCAACGCGGTCAGCGGGGATGGCTTCCACGTGGTCATCATGGCTTCGACACGCTCCAGCTCGGCCACCGCCGCCGCGCCGGCTTTCTTCAGCCCATCGAGATCATGCCCGTAGAGATCGATCTGGAGACTGGTTCCCATGATGCCGCGTTCTATCCGATGATGAACCCATTCGGCCTGTGACCATACCGGCCGTCCCATGACGGCCAGCAGAACAAATAGGGCAAGGCGCGCGGTCACGCGCTTACGATTTGAGTACATGGCTCCACTCGGCGGGCGCACGGTGGTCGTAATAGACGATTCGTCCATCCGGGGCCACCACGACGATGGTCGGCGTGGCCTTCACGTCAAAATCGCGGGTCAGGCTTAAATCCCTGTCGCGCACCTGGGGATAGGTGATACCCGTTTCCCGGATAAACCGGTCCACCTTATCTTCGTCGATGGCCTTGTCGGGACCCGACACCACGCCGACAAATTGCGCATGTCCCGCAAAGCGACGGGCGGCCTCGACGAGTCCCGGAGCTTCTTTCCTGCACGACCCACACCAACTTTGCCAGAAAACAAAGACCACATACCGCCCCGCCTGCAAGGTACCCTCCAGATTGAGCGCATAACCGTGTCGATCCATCACGGTCCGGGCCGCCCAGGCAGTCGTTTCGCCGCGGGCATCGAACGCCGCCCACGCGACAAGGACACAGACCATTCGAATCAGTATTTGCATATGAGACCCACCCTAGAATTTACGCACGATACCGCTATTCACGGTCAAGTAGTCGAGATCATCGGTCCGGATCGTGTAACCGAACCCCAGATTAACGCTCGTCCACTCGGACATATCGTATTGCCACAACACGCCCGCGCCCACGGAACTGTAATCACCGAGATCCGAGTCCTGCGTCCGCTCCGATTTCTCCTCCGTGAATCGCTCCGCGTACGCGTCGGCGGCGGTCTGCGTATACAGACGGACGTAGAACTCCAGACGATGCTTGTCCGGAACCAGCCAGAAGATATAACCGGGTTGTAGCGTGAGGGAAATGATGCCCCAGTCATCGGCGTACAGGCGCCCGCCCAGAGACAAGGCGCTGTCCGAATTCAATTTCCGCCGAATCTCCCCGTATAGGGCGAGCCGGATACGAACATCCGGCAGTTCCTCGGTGACTTCCCGGCCCGGCGCGTTGGCCACCAGATTGGGATTCGGCCCGGAACCGTCCTCGATGACCACCGCGTTATAGGGCGTCTCGAGAAAGCCCTGCTGGAGCGTCAGCGATACGCCGTACGAGGCATGCATGACCGGCGACAACGGCTGATACCAGGTGGCGGAACCGGACAAGGTAATTCGCTGATCCGAGCCCTCCTCTTCGCCGTTGAACCGGATCACGTCCACCACATCGAAGAACGCACTGCCGCCCAGTTTAAGACTTCTGCCCGTGGCCGCATCTTCACGGGTGATATCTCCGCCCATGCCGAGTGAGATGTAATCGTACTCCGCGCTCCCGCTGACAAACAGGCCGCGGGTCGTCCGCGCATCCAGCTTCCTTTTCCATCCCACGTCCAATCCGAAATAGTAGTCGCCCGACGCGCCGGACTGCTGGGGAAACTTGCTCAAACGGTCAATGGAAGCGGACGAGACATAGTCATAGGAGAA
Organism: uncultured Verrucomicrobiota bacterium; assembly: GCA_964425945.1. Lineage (GTDB taxonomy): Bacteria > Verrucomicrobiota > Kiritimatiellia > SLAD01 > SLAD01 > CAYRPR01. Next base: position 2,944 of record CAYRPR010000182.1, read on the forward strand.
CAGCGCCCAAATGGAATCCCGCTCATTAACCTGGTAATCGAAAAAGAGGACGGGCTCGATCACCGTCAGTTGCTCGTCCAGGAAAGGGTTTCCGGACTTGCCGCCGCTGTCGGGCTGATAGTAGAAACCAAGCTGAAACGCGACGGTGCCGCTTCCGGGTTCTCCATCGGCGCCCAGGACCATCGTGGTCGTCAGGTGCAGAATCATAAGCAGGGGGGTAATCTTCCTCAGTAGCATCCGCACCCTCCTCCCGCCGTGGCGCCGATGCCGCCCGTGCTGCCTTCCCGGGAATACCGGACCTTCTGATTCCAATGCACGAGGCATGCATCCTCGCTCATCTGCATCAACGGACTCTGCAGTTGCTCGCGCTCATAGAACTCGACCGTCGCGCACCCGGACAGGACGGACGTCAACATCAGCAAGGACGGAATAAGCACCGCATACTTCATATGAGGGACGATGCTTCCATGCACCCGGTACGCCCTTCAAACAGAATAATCTTACATCTCTGTAAGACCGGCACGTAATGGGAATAAATCGCACCGCGGCGTATCTCATGTATACTGTTCAGCGACAGGAGCCGCACATGAGAACCAATGGATTCGCCCTCTTAATGGTGTACCTGGCCGGATCGGCATGGGCCGCGGATCCGTTCGCGGAGCGTTTCGATCAGCTCGACGCGTGGGAACCGCTGACCTTCCCCAAGATTCCCGCGCATTCCACCTATGCGGTCGTGGATCAGCATCTGCGCGCCGAGAGCCGGGCCTCCGCTTCCGGCCTCGTCAGCAAACGGACGTTCGATGTGTACGAGCATCCGCGCCTGTCCTGGCGGTGGAAGGTGGACAACATCTATTCGAATCGCAATGTGCGGCAAAAGGACGGCGACGATTACCCCATCCGCATCTACGTCCTGTTCGATTACGATCCGGACACGGCCTCGCTCGGACAACGCGTGCAATACCGCGCCGCGCGTCTGATCTACGGCGAGTATCCGCCGCACAGCACGCTGAACTATGTGTGGGCGAGCGCGGCGACGACGCCGGACGTGTATCCGAATCCGTTCACCGATCGCGCGCGAATGATCCCGCTGCGGCGCGGCACGGATCAAGTCGGCGAATGGGTCGAAGAATCCGTCCACATCGTCGAGGATTATCGCCGGGCGTTCGGCCAGGATCCGCCCCGCATCGCCCGCCTCGCGATCATGAACGACTCCGATAACACCGGCGAAGCGGCCGTGTCATGGGTGGATTGGATCGAAAGCGAGCCGTGACGGCAGGGCGATGATCCGCGCGAAGTGCTTTGGATTCAGGCCGGCGGTCCTCTTTTCTCTTTTCCCCCGCACACTTCTCGCAATAGCTTCGGGATGAGCCCTTGACGTCGGCAGGATGATGAGTAGTGTCAAATATAATCGAGCACACAAGCAAAGAACAACAGAGGAGATTACTCATGAAGTATCCGCTTATTGTGGCACTGGCAGGAATTCTGGCGTTGGGCGGCTTGGCGCCGGTTCAGGCGACGGAACAGGCGAATGGAGAGCGCGATAAGTATCTCATCATTCTCCAGGCGGGAAAGGAAGCCGCCGACGGGATGGCCCGTGCGCTGCACGCCCTTTTGTATGCACAGGAGTTGCACGAAAGCGGAGCGAAAGTGGCCCTGGTCTTCGACGGCGCCGGCGTGGCATGGATAGAGGAATGGACCAACCCCGAGTCCGAGCATCCACTCAAGGCCAAGTACGAAGAGCTACACGCGCTCGACCTTACAGAAGTCATCTGCGACTATTGCGCCGGCGCCATGAAGGTGAAAGACGCTCTGGCCGGTCGCGAGGTGGAGTTCTCCGGCGAGTTCAAGGGACACCCCAGTATCGCGCGCTGGACGGAAAAGGGCTACCGGATCGTTGTACTCTGAAGCGTGCAGACCGAGTCTCGGGAACGTAACAGGAACCCATCAGCGGACAGTCAGAAGGAGGAGAAATATGAAGAACCACTGTGTGAGGTCACTCTTGGCCGTTATACTTATTCTGGGCTCGGGGCTCGGGATGCGCGCGGACGGGGCCGAACACCCGTCCGCCGCCAACGAGACCGCACCCGAATTGCCGTCGCTCTATGACCGGCTGGGCGGTTTAATGCCGATTTCGGTCGTAGTCAGCGACTTCATCGACGTCCTGGTTCCGGACCCGTTGCTGAACGAGAACCCGGCCATCGACGCCGCGCGGCACCGGGTGCCGGCCGCCTACCTCAAGTATCATGTGACCGCGATGGTTTGCCAGGCCACGGGCGGCCCCTGCCGGTACCATGGCCGCGACATGAAAGAATCCCATGTGCATCTCAACATTACGGAGAGCGAATGGGATCGTATGATCGTTCTCTTCAAGGAAGTGCTGGCCAAGCACGGTGTCCCGGAGCGCGAAACGCAGGAGCTTCTCGCTATCGTAGACTCCACCAAGGCCGACATTGTCATGTCCGCATCAGCCGCC
>CAYRPR010000183.1:0-5416 GCA_964425945.1 uncultured Verrucomicrobiota bacterium
TTGAGCAGCAGTTCAACCTGCTCCAGCGAGAAGAGGATCTCTATGAGCCGGGCGTAATGGAAATGGAACGAACTCAAGACCGCTCCGTCCGACAACGCGCGGAACTCGTTCAATTCCCGGTCGGCCAAGGGCGTGCCGCACTGATCGGCGTTGTTGAGACGCGCAAGCGGCCCTACGCGATAGATACCGTCCGGATAGCCGCGGGGCTTGTAGAAGGGCATCTTCAAATACGACCACGGCTCGACGGCTTCGCCGATGAATTCCTGGTAGGATGACGGGTCAAGCTGGTCCCCCACCATCCGGCGCGCCTCGTCACGGATGCGGAGACGGCCGTCGTACAACTCCAGCCCGCCATCCCGGGTGGTCAGTCCCATGAACAACGTGGGGAAATGGGCGAACACGCGGATCTCGTCGCCGAACCGATCCAACACGCTCTTGAACAGGTCGAGTGTGCGACGGGTGACATCCAATGCACGCGGGATCATTTCCAGTATCCGGTCCCGCACGTCGGCCGTCAGCGGACTGGACACACCGCCGGGCACGGCCCAGGCCGGGTGAACCCGTTTGCCGGCGAGCCACTCGATGATCTGCTGACCGAACATGCGCAGCCACACGCCATCGCGCGCGATGTCCGGATACTTGCCGGCCAAACCCAGCACATTACGCTCCGCCGGATCGGCATCCATACCCAGCAGGATGTCCGGCGAGCTCAAATGGAAGAAACTCAAGGCATGAGACTGGATCGTCTGCCCCATGTGCAACACGCGGCGCAACCGTTCCGCCGCCGGGGGAATCCGAACGGCCAACAGCTCATCGCACGCCTTGGCGGAGGCCAACAAGTGGCTGATCGGGCATATGCCGCAAATGCGCGCGGTGATCGCCGGCATCTCGTAGAAGGGACGGCCTTCGGTGAATTTCTCGAACCCGCGAAATTGCGTGACATGGAAGCGGGCCTCGTCCACTTCGCCCTGGTCGTTCAGATGCAGGGTGATTTTCGAGTGTCCCTCGATACGGGTTACGGGATCTATGGTTATGGTTTTGCTCATGGTCGTATTCCCGAATCAACCGAACCGGACAATCTTGCCGAGGTCCGGAATGCGTCCTTCCAGTAGTTCACTGACAACGAAGAAAATATGATCGGGATGCGGCGGACATCCCGGGACATGCAGATCCACATGCACCACTTCATGGACCGGTCGCGTGCGATCAAGCAGAGGCGGAATGTCCTGTTTCGGTATCTGGGGTTGCTCGGCCACGTTCTCCAGATAGGCCCGGGCGTAGAGATCCTCGACGGAGAAGAAGTTTCGCATGGACGGCACGTTCGCCGTCACCGCGCAGTCGCCCAGGGCGACCAGGATCCTCGTGCGTTCGCGCACGTGCCGGATCTTGTGCAGATCGTCTTCGTTCGTGATGGCCCCCTCGACGATCGTGACGTCGACATCGTCCGGAAACACCTTGTTATCGACCAGCGGGCTGTACACCAGCTCAATGCGGTCGGCGATCTCCAGCAGTCGGTGGTCGATGTCGAGAAACGACATGTGACAACCGGAACAGCCGTCCAGCCAGACGGTGGCGATGCGCGCCTTCTTAGGCGTTGAGTTCACGTTTGATCTCCTCCAGCAGTTTCTCCGGCGGGACCGGCTTTTCGAGGACCCGGTCCACCGGCAGCCAGGTCTCATCCGGCTCGAAGCTGTACGCCAGATCCTTTTCCTTCCGGATGCCGGTCACCAGGATGACCTTCATATTCTTCAGTTCGGGTTGTTCGGGTATCTTCCGGCTGATCTCGAATCCCTCCGTATCGTGGGCCATCATCACGTCCAGCAACATGAGATCCGGCCTGTCCGTGACGGCACGGCTCAATCCGCTTTCTCCGTCCGGCGCCGTGATGACCTGATAGCCCTGAGACTCGAGCAGGTCCTTGTTGGATTCGACGAAGTCCGGATCATCATCCACAATGAGAATTTTCTTTGCCTTCATGCCGTTTCTCCTGATTTCTTTTCCATCTGTTCCGCCGCCGGATACGCCGGCAGGGTGAATCGGAATTCCGCCCATTCGCCGGCCTGCGAGGCGGCCTCGATCTGTCCGCCGTGCGCGTCCACGATGTGTTTACTGATAAACAACCCGAGGCCCGTGCCCCGCCGCCCGCCGGGTGCGGCTCCGTTCAAGCGCCGGAATTTCCCGAACAGCGTTCCGATCTTATCCGGCGCTATGCCCTCGCCCTCATTCCGCACAACAAACCGGTAGAACCCGTCAAGACGCTCCGCACGCCAACGGATCTCCCCGCCATCCCGCCCGTATTTCACCGCGTTGGAATGCAGGTTTTCGAATACTTCGCGCACCATGTTCAGGTCGGCCTTCAACTCCACATCGTCCGGGATCTCGGCGCGGACGTTCATCCGCCGGGCGGCGATCTGCGGTTCAAAACTTTCCACGAGCGGATCCAGCACATCACGGCGTACCCGGACTCTGCCCGGGGTGGGTCGAAGCTCCCCTCGTTCAATGCGGGAGAGGTTCAGGTAGTGCCGGATCATATCGGCCAAGCGGCGCAGATTATCGTTGATGACGCGGGCGGCCTTGGCCTGTTTCTCTGTCAGCGGACCGGCCGCGCCGGTCTGCAGCAGGTAGGCGTAATTGAGCATCGAGGCGACCGGCGTATTCATCTCGTGTGTGACGAAGCCCAGGGTCTCCATGTAACTGCGGTTGGTCGCATTCAGCGATTCATTCACTTCCGCCAGTTTCTCCTCCCGCTGGCGGAGCGCATCGACCATGTCATTGAACGCCCGGATCAGATTATTGGTCTCCACCGGGCCGGAGGAGGTGGCGACGGGCGGCGGATACGTTCCCTCCTCCAGCCGGCCCGATGCCTCGACCAGCCGGTGGATCGGCTCGGCCAGTCGACCGGCCAGCACGAATGCGATGCCCAGCGCGACCAGCACCCCCGCGCCGGTGAGCGCGAGGTAACGCCAGATCACCATCCGTCCCAGATCGCGATAGGGCCGCTCCAGAATGCCGACATACAGCATGCCGACGACAGCGCCCTCGACGTCGCGAATCGGCTCGTACGCGGTCAGATACCAGTCGCGCACGACAAACGCGCGGCCGATCCACGGCTCGGCATTGTCCAGCACCCGGTCCGCCACCTCTTTCGAGGCACGGGTTCCCAGCGCCCGATTCCCGTTGGGAAGACGTACGGTCGTCGCGATGCGGCAGTCGTGCAGGAAGATGGTGGCCGTTCCGATGGGCGCGCCGTCGTAACTGCGATCCCCGTACAACGTATGATTCACGTTGTCGACGATGTCGTTATTCCGATTCACGAGCACGCCGCCGTAGAGAACGCCGACGATGCGCGGGCCGTCCCAGACCGGCACCGCCGCCATCATGACCATGCCGCGACTTTCGGCCGTGCGAGGCGTAGGGCGCGCCTTTGCCGTTTCTTCAAAGACCAGAAAGGCCCGCCCGCCGAGACTTTCGGCCTCCCGTTCCAGATCGGATTGGGACATTAACAGCACGGCGCTGGCGGTCTCTCCTTTCATGGCCCGCGCCACCAGCGCATCGTGCGCCCTGAAATCCCCTTTGTTGTGCGGATGCATCGTGCGCAACACGACCCGGCCATCCGGCGCCGCCACCGACAGGAAATCCAGCTGAAACGACGCGCGCACCTGTTCCAGTCGGCTCATCAGGTCGCCGTCCGCCTCGGGCCACGACTCTTCAACGCACGCATCAACCAGGGTGCGTTTGCCCGCCGCCATCCCCATCACAATCTCCACTTCGCGCAGGCGCGCATTGAAGAGCGACCAGGCGCTCCCGAGATCCAGGGCCACGCGGCTCTGCGCCTCGTCGATCACGCGGGTGCGGATGATCGACACGGCATACCAGCCGGACAGGATCCCCAAGAGCAGGATCACAATCGCAACACTTCTGAATAGTTTAGTGCGCAGCATGGATTCGAGTTCCAGGTGTCGAGTGTCGAGTGTCAAGTGTATGGAGAACGGCCTGCAGATAGTCCTCGAATCGATTTTGCAGAGCCGCCGTGAGATCTTCGCCCGGCTCGATGGATTCAGGCTGAATGCCGATGATGCGCACCTCTTCCGGGCATTCACCCAATTGCCGGGCCAGTTCCAACGTCTGCATCACGTCGCCCTCGTGCAGGGAATACCGCATGGACAGCTTGCGGTTGCGGACGTCCGCCGGACTGAACCGGCGCCATGTGCCCGGTGCTTCGTCCATGAACGCGCAATCCACCAGCACGGCCCTGCGACGCCCGCTGATGGCGTGTAATACCGACAATCCGCCGGATCCGAGATCCAGCACGTCGACGTGTCCGGGCAGATCCGCGCGCGAGGCCAGCGCATCGGCCACACGTACGCCGATGCCCTCGTCGCGCATGTAGAGGTTGCCCAGCCCTATGATGACGGTATTCCTTTTCATCGCTGATCTTCCCGCTTTCCATCCGTCAGCAAATTCGAAATCCGAATATCGGAATCCGAAACAAATACGAAATGGGAATATGTAAAACAGACATCCTTCCAGCCTCCGCATTTTGTTCTTATTCAATTTCTGTCATTCTGATCTGTTTTGAATTTCGTATTTCGATATTCGGATTTTCGTTTTCCGCCGCGGAACACGCCTATACGAATTCCACGTTCAGGTAGTGCGTCGAGCAGGAGATGCACGGGTCGTAAGACCGAACCAGCATCTCCATCAGCAGGCGGATATCATCCTGTTCCCGATCGAGAATGACGGGCAGGAGGGACTCGAAATCCTTCTGGATGTTGCCGTGATTCTGATTCGTGGGGATGCAGATGTTGGCCGCCGTGCAATGTCCCTTCTCGTCGAAACTATACTTGTGGAACAGGATCCCGCGCGGCGCCTCCACACAACCCACGCCCGTGCCGGCGCGCGGTGAGACGGTTGGACGCTCCTGCGCAATGCCCGCTGCCAGACGCTCGTCGATGATCTGCAACGAGCGTTCGATGACCTGCACGGTTTCCACGACCTGGGCAATACTGTTCCAGTACGGGTTACAGCAACCCGGCATCAAACCGAACTGTTTCGCCGTCGCCTTCGCCATCGGTTGCAGATGATCGGCGTTCAAGTTGAAGCGAGCGAGCGCCCCCACCGCATAGGCGTCGCGATGCCAGCGGGTCCATTTCGCCGTGGATTGCGGAACGACGTATTCGTTGACGACCCGCTCGAATTCCTGCACCGGAACCCGCTCATCGGTATCCGTGCTTCCGATCCGGCCGTGATAGAACGGATAGGTCGGCGGTTTGACCAGGGCGATGTACTCGGTCGGCCGGTCGAAATCCGGAAATCCGCCCACCAGACTTTCCAGCACGCCGGCCACGGCCTGCGCGGACGGTATAATGGATTCCAGCAGGGACCGCAGATCCAGCAGGTCGTCCGTCGTCGGCCA
>CAYRPR010000184.1:0-2200 GCA_964425945.1 uncultured Verrucomicrobiota bacterium
TCAAGCTGACCGGCGCGAAGGACGAGCAGAAGATTTACAAGCACTACACGGGGCATGCGAGCGGGTTGAAGGAATATCCCGCGGGCATGATTCGAGCGAAGAATCCCGCGCGCATGATCACCCAGGCGGTGCAGGGCATGATGCCCAAGAATCACCAGACGCGCACGATGATGACGCGGCTGAAGGTTTTCGCCGGCGCGGATCATTCGCACGCGGCGCAGAAACCCGAGGCGCTGGAACGGTAAGTTAATCAGGACGGAATACACGACTATGTCAGCACAGAAGATTGCGGAATATACGGCTACGGGACGGCGGAAAACCTCGGTCGCACGGGTACGGCTCGCGCTCGGCGTCGGCAAGATGCTCGTGAACGGCGAAGAGGTGAAGACCTATTTTCCCGTTGATTCAACCCGCGGCCTGATCACGCAGCCGTTCCAGGTGACCGATACCATCAAGCGGTATGACGTCCTGGCGAACGTGCATGGCGGAGGAAAGATCGGCCAGGCCGGCGCGATCCGGCTCGGCATTGCGAGGGCCCTGATCCAGGCCGATCCGGCGTTGAAGGCCGCGTTGAAGAGCGCCGGCTTGCTGACCCGCGATCCCCGCATGAAAGAGCGCAAGAAATCCGGTCAACCCGGGGCGCGCAAACGGTTCCAGTTCTCGAAACGTTAACTCGTTCAATTTACTTCCGATTGCGACCCCGAATGGTTATACCTTCGGGGTCGTTTTTTTTGTGGAGAGGTTTCAGTGTTCAGGTTTCAGGTGTCAGCTTGAATTCCCTGAAACCCGAAACCTGCAAAACTATGAATACTAAAATCAAAGGCCGAGACGAGATCAAGCTGCCGCAAGGATACCAGGCCGGTGGAATCCGGGCGGGCCTCAAAAACCGGGATGTCAAGGACATGACCCTGATCGTGTCCGATGTCCCCGCCGCCGTCGCCGGCGTGTTTACGACCAATCAGGTCTGCGCCGCGCCGGTGAAATTCTGCCGCGAACAGTTGAAGGGACAAACCGCCCGGGCGATCATCGTCAACAGCGGCAATGCGAACGCCTGCACGGGTGCGCGGGGGATGGCCGACACGAAACGGATGGCGCAGGTCGCCGCGGAATCGCTTGGGATGGATGTCGCGACGGTCTTCGTGTGTTCCACCGGCTCGATTGGTGTGCCCCTGCCCATGGACTTGATTGAAGCCGGGATCCGGACGCTCGCGACGTCGCTATCGCCGAAAGGCGGGCGGGACGCGGCCGAAGGCATCATGACCACCGACAACCATCCCAAGCATTGGACCGTGCCGGTCAGAGTGGACGGGAAGGACGTTATCGTGGCCGGCATCGCCAAGGGCGCCGGTATGATCGAGCCGAACATGGCCACGATGCTGTCGTTCATCCTGACCGATGCCGTCGTCGACGCGCAGGCTCTGCAACGCGCACTGACGGTCGCCGTGAACCGGGGATTCAACCGGATTACCGTGGACGGCGATCAGAGCACGAACGATACGGTCCTGCTGATGGCCAACGGCGTGGCCGGTAACCGCCCGCTCGACGAACACCATCCGGACTGGACCGCCTTTCAGGAAGCGCTCAATGAGGTATCCTTGCAACTCGCCCTGAAGATCGTGGACGATGGAGAGGGCGCCGAGAAGCTGATCACGGTCCGCGTAAAAGGCGCCCGGTCGGACGAGGATGCCGATATCGCCGCTCGGGCCGTCGCGAACTCGTTCCTGGTCAAGACGTCCTGGGCGGGCGCCTACCCGAACTGGGGCCGGATCATGGATTGCCTCGGGTATTCCCGGGCCCGGGTGGTCGAGGACAAGGTGGATATCTGGTACGACGACCTGCAGGCCGCCTCCGGCGGGATGGTTGCCGACCGGCCCCCGGACGAACTCCGCAAAATCATCCTGAAACCGCGGTTTACGATCACGGTCGATCTGAACATCGGATCGGGCGAAGCCGTGGTCTATACTTGCGAAATCACGGAAGATTACGTACGAATCAATGTCACGTAACGTTGCTCTGTCCACGACGCGAAAATCATCCTTGCAAAGCGTGATTGAAAAAGCGGCGGTGCTGATCGAGGCCCTGCCCTATATCCAGCGGTTCCGGGGCGAGACGGTCGTCGTCAAATTCGGCGGCAGCATCATGGAGGACGCCGCCGGCGTGAACAACATCCTGAAGGACATCGCCTTCATGGAATGCGTCG
>CAYRPR010000184.1:2210-5397 GCA_964425945.1 uncultured Verrucomicrobiota bacterium
CCCTGCGCCCGGTGAACGTACACGGCGGGGGAAAATCCATTTCGCTGCGCATGAAGGAGAAGGGGCTCAAGGCGACGTTCGTCAGGGGCCTGCGCGTAACGGACGCCGACGCAATCGGGATTGTCGAGGACGTGCTGAATCACGAGGTGAATCCGGAGCTGGTCCGCACGCTGGAATCGTTCGGGTGCAAGGCGCGGGGCATGCACGGCGACGATATCCTGCGCGTCGTGAAGCACACCGAGAAGGAACCCAAGACCGGCAAGGTCCTGGATTGGGGATACGTCGGCAACGTGATGGCGGTGGACGTCGCGCCGATCCAGGCCTTCCTGCAGGCTCAGATCACGCCCGTCATCACGCCGCTCGGACGGGGCGAGGACCGGCATATCTACAACGTCAACGCCGATGACGCCGCCGCGGCCATCGCCAAGGCGCTGAAAGCGCGGAAACTCGTTTTCCTGTCCGATGTGCCGGGCCTGCTGGCCAATCCGCAGGACGCCGATTCGCGCATCTCCACCGTGAAAGTGAAGGAGGTCGAAGCCCTGATCAAGCGCAAGGTCATCGACGGCGGCATGCTCCCGAAGATCACCGGCGCGGTCAATGCGCTGAAGGCCGGTGTGCGGAAGACCCACATCATCGACGCCAGCCTGCCGCATTCGCTCCTGCTCGAACTGTTCACCGACAAGGGCGTCGGAACGGAGATCGTGCATTGAGTAATTTTCAGGAAGTCATCGACCTGCATCAGCATTACGTGATGAACACCTATGCGCCCTCGCTGGTGCTGGCGAAGGGGCGGGGCGCCTGCGTTTGGGATGTGAACGGGCGCAAGTATCTTGATTTCATCGCGGGGATATCCGTAACGAACATCGGTCATTGCCATCCGCGACTGGTTAAAGCGATCAAGTCGCAGGCCGCGCGGCTGATGCATGTCTCGAATCTGTACTACAACGAGAATCAGCCGCGGCTCGCGCGCGAATTGTCGGAAAAATCGCTGGGCGGGAAGTGTTTCTTCTGTAATTCCGGGGCGGAGGCCAACGAGGCGCTGATCAAGTTGGCGCGGCTGTGGGGCCATGACCGGGGCAAATACGAAGTCATCACGATGCGGAACTCGTTCCACGGCCGGACGTTGGCCACCCTGACCGCCACCGGGCAGGACAAGGTGCAGAAGGGGTTTGAGCCGTTGCCGGTCGGTTTCTCTTACGCCGAGTTCAATAATCTGGATTCCTGTCGCGCGGCGGTGACGGACAAGACCGTTGCGATCCTGGTCGAGGCCGTGCAGGGGGAGGGGGGGGTGCGTCCCGCCGATCCGGCGTTCATGCAGGGCCTGCGCGCGTTGTGCGATGAGAAGGGTCTGTTGCTGTTGTGCGATGAGGTGCAGTGCGGCATGGGGCGTACCGGAAACTGGTTCGGCTATCAGCGGTACGGTATCGAGCCCGACGCGTTCTCGTTGGCAAAGGGTTTGGGCGGAGGCTTTCCGATCGGCGCGGTGGTTGCGTCGCCGAAGCTCAGCGATGTATTTCGGCCCGGGCATCACGCGAGCACGTTTGGCGGGACGCCGTTGGCCTGCGCCGCGGCGCTGGCCGTCATGGAGACGATTGAGGAAGACGGATTGCTGGTTAACGCAACGCGCATGGGCGATCTGTTCATGGAGCGGCTGAAGAAGTCCGCGTCGAAGCACGGTTTCATCCGCGAAGTGCGAGGCGTGGGGCTGATGATCGGGCTTGTGCTGGACCGGCCCGCGAAGGATCTGGAACTGGCCTTGCGGGTCAAGGGCCTGCTGGCCCTGGCGACCGCGGAGAATGTGCTGCGGCTGTTGCCGCCGTTGAATATCAAGTCGTCACAGATCAAGAAGGCCGTTCGCCTGATCGACAAGACCTGCGCCGAACTCACCGTGGCGGCCGAGCCCCCGCCGGTCAAACAGCCCTTCCGTCCGATCAACCCCGCCGTGATCAGCCGGTAACGGTTTTTCCAGCGCAATGCCCCAATAAAGATCAGGGCCCACACTTTTAAAAGTGTGGGCCCTCGTTCTTTTGAGGTTTGAGAGCTGAATGGCCGTAGTAGCGTCGGGGATTATTCCTTGGAGTATTCGTCGACGAAGCCGGCATAGAACGCGGCGGCGCGCACGAGATGCTCGACGTCAACCTGCTCGTTCGGGGCGTGAGCAAAATGCTCGTGGCCCGGTCCGAGACCGATTGTCGGGACATTGTACATGCCGGCAATCGATACGCCGTTCGTGCTGAAGGTCCAGTGCCCGACCGTCGGCTTCTCGTCGAACGTGTTCTGAAACGCGGCGCGGGCCTTCTGCACGGCCGGTTCGCTCTCCGGCATCTCCCACGTCGGGAAATACTTCTTCGTGGGATACATCAGACCGGTCCAGCTCGGGACGGCATATTCCAGCACCGTAACCTTGGCCTTGGCAGCCTTGACGGACGGCAGATCGAGAATTTCCTGCACGGAGGTTTCCTCCGTCTCGCCGATCGTCAGGCGGCGGTCCAAGTGGATCGTACAACCGTCGGCCACGGCGCATAGACTGGGCGACGTGGAGCGGATATGACTGATCGTCACCGTGCCCTTGCCCAGCGGCGGGCGGGGCTGCAGCCGCTCGTTCAACTTCTCGATATCGGCGATGATCGGCGCCATCTTGTACACGGCGTTGTCGCCGCGTTCCGGAGCCGAACCGTGACAGGAGATCCCCGACGTGGCTACCTCGATCTCCATGCGGCCGCGATGGCCGCGATAAATCCGCAGGCTCGTCGGCTCGGTGATGACCACGACGTCCGGCTTGAGCTTGTCTTCCTTGTAGATGTACTGCCAGCACAGCCCGTCGCAGTCCTCTTCCTGCACCGTCGCGGTGACATACAGCGTGGCGCCTTTCGGAAATCCGACCTTCTTCAGGATCGCGCCGGCATAGATCGAGGAGGCCACGCCGCCCTTCATGTCCGACGTGCCGCGCCCGTACAGGACGCCGTCCTTCAGCACCGGCTTGAAAGGCTTGGTGTTCCACTGCGCCGGATCGCCGACGTCCACCGTATCGATATGACCATCAATCGCGATGATCTTGGGGCCGTTGCCTATGCGCCCGATCAGGTTGCCCATCGGGTCGACGGTGACTTCATCGTAACCGAGCTTCTCCATTTCCTTCTTGGCGCGCTCGATCAACCGGTCGCGTTGTTCCCGCAATGTGAGCCAT
>CAYRPR010000185.1:0-5393 GCA_964425945.1 uncultured Verrucomicrobiota bacterium
TTTTCAGCCAATCCGAACCGCGAGATCGATGGGACCGTGCGGCATCTGTATGCGCTGGAGGTGCGCCGGCGAGGCTGTGAGATCATGATCCGCGCGCGCGGCGACGGTTTCCTCTATAAAATGGTGCGGAGCCTGGCCGGTTACCTGATCCGGGTGGGTCGGGGGGAGCTGGCCCCGGACAGCGCCGGACAGATCCTGGATTCGAAAATCAGAACCGCGCGCGTGCCCACGGCGCCGCCGGAAGGTCTGTTTCTCTGGCGGGTGCAATATTGAACTGTATTTTGTCGGCAAGGTGTTTTACGGTGCCCGCGCTGATACGGTAAGTCCCAATGATCTGGATCATTTACAATCTGTTGTTTGTCGTGGTGTATATTGTGCTGATCCCGCGATTCCTCGCGCGCATGTGGCGGCGTGGCGGGTATCGCCGGCATTTCCTCCAGCGGATCGGCAACTACTCGCCCGATATCCTGGCGCGCCTGCAGGACGCTTCGCCGATCTGGATCCATGCCGTCAGCGTCGGGGAGATCTATGTGGCGCTCAAGTTCATGGGTGAAATCCGGGCGCGGCGGCCCGATACGCGCTTCGTGATCAGCACCACGACCTCGACCGGACACGCCGTGGCGCAGGATCGCGTTGTGGCGCCGGATGTGCTGGTCTACTTTCCGGTGGATTTCCCTTGGGTCGTCCGGCGCGTGCTGAACATCGTTCGACCTTCGGCCCTGATCCTGATCGAATGCGAAATCTGGCCGAACCTGATACGCGCGTGCCGGCATCGCGATATCCCCGTGCTGCTGGTCAACGGCCGCATTTCCGAGCGCTCCTACCGCGGGTACCGCAAACTGCGGTTCATGACCCGGCGCACGCTGCCCATGATCGACGCCTGTTTTGTGCAGAGCAACGGAGACCGGGATCGCCTGTTGAATCTCGGCGCGCCGGCGGAGCGCCTGACCGTCGTGTCCAGCGCGAAGTACGAGGTCGCCGAGCGGGACCGGAATGGCGAGGAGCGCGCCCGAACCGCGCTGAAATCGGCCGGGATCGATTCCTGTCATCGCGTGTTGCTGGGTGGATCGACCTGGGAGGGCGAGGAAGCCATTCTGCTGGATATGTACGCGCGCTTGAAGCGGGAAATGCCGAAACTGGTTCTGGTGCTGGCCCCGCGCCATGTCGAGCGGAGTGAAGACGTGCTGGAGGAGATCAAGAGGCGGAGCCTGTCGGTTATCCGTCGCAGACAGATTCAGAACGGAAACTCCGTGGCGGAGGCCGCGCCCGATGTGTTTCTGCTCGATACCACGGGCGAGTTGAAGAATTTCTATGCCTGCGCGGATATCATATTCGTCGGAAAGAGCCTGACGATGCATGGCGGTCAGAACATTATCGAGCCGGCGCTGTATGCCAAGCCCATCCTGGTCGGGCCGTACATGGAGAATTTCCCCACGGTCATGGAGGATTTCCGGTCGGTCGGCGCCATCTTCCAGGTGCCGGACGCCATTGAGTTGGAAAAGACCATCCGGGATCTGCTCGTGAATCCGTCGCGCGCGGAGGAAACCGGCGAGCGCGCCGCGCAATTGATCCGCGACAAGGCCGGCGCCGTATGCCAGACCGTCGATGCCGTCGCCCCGCTTCTCAAACTTTCATAATTTTTTTGCATTGCCGGAATCCCGCAATATGTTGGCATGAACGGCGCGGGATCAACACAAGGAGTCTCATATGAACCAGTACATCGCTTTGTCGTGCGTTGCCTTGGCGGCCACTCATCTGTCCGCACAGGAATTCGCGGTCAAACAGCTGGACGATTCCCCCCGGCATCATGAATGGGCGAATGTCGAGTCCAACGGTCGAACCGTGCGATGCTTCATTGTGTTTCCGGAACAGCCCGGCGACACCCCGGCGGTTATGGTGATTCATGAGAATCGCGGTTTGACGCCCTGGGTGCGCAGTCTGGCGGATCAAATCGCCGCCGCGGGGTATCTGGCCATCGCGCCTGACCTCCTATCCGACTTCAATGAAACGTATCGGCGCTCCGCCGATTTTCCGACCGAAGATGACGCCCGCAACGCGCTCTATGAACTGAATCCCGATCAGGTGCTGGCGGATCTGCTGGCCGTGGAGCGGCACATCGCCACGGCGCCATCATCCAACGGCAAGGTCGCCGTGGCCGGATTCTGCTGGGGCGGGGCGCAGGCTTTCCGCCTCGCCAACGCATCGTCCGGTCTGTCCGCCGTGTTGGTGTTCTATGGGACGGGGCCGACGGACGAGACGGGCGTGGCATCCATCGCCGCGCCGGTTCATGGTTTCTACGCCGAGAACGATCAGCGGATCAATACAACCATCCCCCGGACCGAATCCGTCATGCGCGAACGCGGAAAGGCATTTGACTACGCCATCTATGAGGGCGCCGGACACGCGTTCATGCGCAGTGGCGATGATCCGGCCGGTTCGCCCGCGAACAAGAAGGCCCGCGACGATGCATGGGAGCGGATGCTGAAAATCCTCTCGCGACTGCAATAATCGATTGGCCTGACGGCATCGAATGGGGTATAAAGCGGCATGCGCGTACTCGGTCACTTGTTCGACAACAACCGGAAGTGGGTCGAGAAAACCCTGGCCGAGCGGCCGGGTTTCTTTGAAAAGCTGTCCAATCAGCAGAAACCCGAGATTCTCTGGATCGGCTGTTCGGACAGTCGCCTGTCGCCGAACGAAATCCTCGGCTTGTTGCCCGGCGAGCTGTTCGTCCACCGCAACGTGGCCAACCTGGTCATCCATACGGATATCAATTGCCTTTCCGTCATCGAGTACGCCGTCTTCGGGCTCGGGATTAAACACATTATCGTGTGCGGACATTACGGATGCGGCGGCGTTCAGGCGGCGTTGCGGAATTCCCAGATGGGCCTGATCGACAACTGGCTCCGGCACATCCGCGATATCCATGATCATCACCGCGCCGGACTTGATCGGATTCCGGACGAGGCCGGGCGATGGGATCGATTGTGCGAGCTGAATGTCCTGGAACAGGTCCACAACGTCTGCAACACCACCGTGGTGCAGGCCGCATGGCAGCAGGGCCGGGATCTGTCCGTCCACGGATGGATCTACCGGCTGAAGGATGGACTCCTGCGCGACTTGGGGCTGTGTGTCACGCGAACGGATGATGTGGAGGGCATGTATCACAAGGCGCTGGCCTCCATTACCGGCACATGAGGGAGTAATATGGAAGCAAACTCCGGGCGCAGTTTCGGTTGGATCCTCCTGAATCAGCGGGAATCCCTGTTCGATCTGATTGCCGATGATCAGAAGACCGGGGAACTGATCCGCTACTTTCTGCAGAAGACCATTTTATATTCCTCCGTATATGGCGCGGCATTGGGTTTCTTCGCGTTGAACTGGCAGATTCTGCTTTCGGCGGTCAAGACACCGCTTCTGTTGCTGGGCGCGCTGGGCATTTGTCTGCCGGCTTTGTTCACGTTCAACATCCTGCTGGGCTCCAAATTATCGTTCCGCCAAACGACCGCCTTGCTGCTGATGGCCACGTATATCATCGCGGCGATCCTGATATCGCTGGCGCCGATTTTGGTCTTCTTCATCTTTTCATCGGAGGGCAAGGCGTTCGTCGTATTGCTCAACGTGGGCTTCTTCGCGGTGGCGGGCGCGTTCGGGGTCAAACTGCTCTGGATGGGGATGGGCTATCTGACCCGTAAGGCGGGCGGCGAACCGAACGCGGCGATCCTGCGGCTCTGGTCGCTCATTTACATGTTTGTCGGCACGCAACTGGCCTGGATGCTGCGCCCGTTTGTGGGGCAACCGGAGGAGGTCGTGCTGTTCCGCCGCCTCGGGGGCAATTTCTACCAGGCGCTGTACCATATCTTCCTGAGCCTGTTTGAGATGTAGGCCCGGCGCCTTTATTTGCCTTGAAACTGAACGAACGTTCAGTATAGTAAAGAAGAAAGGAAAAGGGCCATGCCGCGGAAACTCGATATCGGAGAGAAAATTCGCAGCCTGCGCGAGTTTTATCAGCGCGAACGGCGCGCGCCCGGTTACGCGGAAATGCTCAAGCTGTTCGGGTACCGCTCCAAAAACGCCGTCCACGGCCTGCTCCGGAAACTGGAGGAGCAGGGTTACATCCGCAAAACCGCCGGCGGCAAGATCGCCCTGACCGAGCGACTGACCGGTACCATCCGGTTGCTGGGTACGGTCCAGGCCGGATTCCCATCCCCGGCGGAGGAGGAACTGGTGGACGTGCTGAGTCTGGACGAGTTCCTGGTCCGGCGCCCCGAAGCGACCTTCATGCTCACCGTCAGCGGCGATTCCATGATCGAGGCCGGCATCCATCCCGGCGATATCGTGCTGGTGGAGAAGGGGGCGCAACCGCGACGCGGCGATATCGTCGTGGCGCAGGTCGACGGCGAATGGACGATCAAATATTTTCACAAGGAGGGAAAATGCGTGCGTCTCGAACCGGCCAACAAAAAATACAAACCCATCATACCCCGGCAATCCCTGGTCATCGGCGGCATCGTGAAGGCGGTGGTGAGGAAGTACAGATGAGGGTTCAGGGTTCGGTGTTCAGTGTTCAGGGAAGAGTAATTTTTCCAATCGTTGGAACTCCTGAACACTGAACACCGAACACTTTATGACAACGGCCTCACAATCCTTCACCATGTCCTCCTTCCCCCGGGCGATCCTGCACCTGGACGGTGACGCGTTCTTCACCTCGGTGGAGCAGGCCGTGCATCCGGAACTCAAGGGACGGCCCGTGGTCACCGGCAAGGAGCGCGGCATCATCGCCTGCGCGAGCTATGAGGCGAAGGCGCTGGGCATCAAACGCGGCGTGCCGCTCCGGGAGGCCCGGGAAAAATGCCGGGAGCTCGTGGTCCTGCCGAGCGATTACGAGACCTACAGCATTTACTCCAAGCGCATGTTCGATATCATGCGCCGGTTCACGCCCACGGTGGAGGAACATTCCATCGACGAGGGATTTGCGGATATCGGAGGGTTGCGCCGCGTCCATCACGCGTCCTACCCCGAAATCGCCCGCCGGATCCAGCAAACCGTCCGGGACGAGCTGGATATCACGGTTTCCGTCGGATTGAGCCTGTCCAAGAGCCTCTCCAAGCTGGCGTCCAAATACCGCAAACCCGACGGCTTCACCGCGGTACGGGGGAAACATATCCACCTTTTTCTTCAGCGCACACCGCTGAAGGCGGTCTGGGGGTTCGGCCCGAACACCGTTGCGCTTCTGGAGAAGGCCGGGTTGCGGACGGCGTACGATTTCGCGTCGCGTCCGCAAGCCTGGGCGGACCGCCGCCTCGGCAAGATCGGCCGTGAGATCTGGAGCGAACTGCGCGGCGAACCGGTGTATCCGGTCACGATCGAGGAAAAGACCTCCTATGCCACCA
>CAYRPR010000186.1:0-5386 GCA_964425945.1 uncultured Verrucomicrobiota bacterium
GCGGTGCAGATGTTCGAGGTGGCCTTCTCCCGGCGGATGTGCTGCTCGCGCGTCTGGATCGACATCCGATACGCCCGGTTGCCCTGCGCGTCGCGCGAGACCCCGATGATGCGGCCCGGCATCTCGCGTTTGTACTTTTCGCGCGTCGCAAAGAAGGCCGCATGCGGTCCGCCGTATCCCATCGGGACGCCGAAGCGCTGGGCGCTGCCGAACACGACGTCCGCCCCCCACTCGCCCGGCGGGGTCACCAGCGTCAGGCTCAACAGATCCGTGGCCACGGCCACCAGGGCCCCGGCGGCGTGAGCGCGCTCGATGACGGACGACCAATCAGTCAACGCGCCCTGCGCGTCCGGCGTCTGCGCGAGCACGCCGAACACGGAATCGTCGAATGACATGGCGTTCAGATCGCCCTCCACCAGTTCGATCCCCGCCGGCTCCGCGCGCGTGCGCAGCAGCGTCAGCGTCTGGGGATGACAGTCCGCGGACACGGCAAACCGGTGCGGCCCGCCCTTGCGCAAACGCCGCTCCTGCGCCCGGTGGATCAAGGCCATCGCCTCCGCCGCCGCGGTCGCCTCGTCCAGCAGGGACGCGTTGGCCACGTCCATGGCGGTCAGGTCGATGATCATCGTCTGAAAATTCAACAGCGACTCAAGACGTCCCTGCGAAACCTCCGCCTGATACGGCGTATAGGGCGTGTACCAGCCCGGATTCTCCAGCACGTTGCGCAGAATCACGCTGGGCGTGATGCAATCGTGGTAGCCCAGACCGATATACGACTTGAACAAGCGGTTCGACCGCCCGACGGCACGGAGGCGATTCAGCAACTGGTGCTCACTGAGCGGCTCATCGAGACGGAGCGGTTCGTCCAGGCGGATATCGGCGGGAACGGTCTCGGCGATCAGTTGATCCATGCCCGCCACGCCGATGGCGGCCAGCATGCGGCCCTGCTCCTCCGGCGTCGGTCCGATATGACGCGAAACAAACGTATCGGGATGGTTCACGTTCGACTTCCTTGACAGAAAAGTGAATTCGTTGCGGCCGTCGAAGATCAGCGGACGGCCCACACGGGATACCTTCACGCGCAGTCTAAACCCTCTGGCCTCAAATGCAAGACTGGTGTATAGTCGGGCCAACCATGAAGCGGGTGAGACATATCCTGGTCCTGATCGGTACGGCCATAACGGCCACCTTCCTGCTCATTTCGTGCGCCGCGCCCGACCCGGTCACCGGCCGCCGCCCGTTTAATCTGTACAGTCTGCAGGACGACGTCGCCCTCGGCCGGCAGGTCAAACAGGCCAATGTCGAGGAATGCAGAAAGCCGGCGTGCGCATCAATGCCGACGCGCGCCGCGTGGCGCTGTTGCGCACGATGATGGAGCGTATCGCCGCCGTGTCCGACCTCCCGGACCTGCCGTACGAGGTCACGCTTTTTCACACGAATATCGTCAACGCCGCCGCCGCGCCGGGCGGCGCCATGATGGTGTTCGAGGGCTTGTACGATCCCGACATCGGACTCGTGGAAGACGAGCAGGAACTCGCCGCCGTGATGGCGCACGAGATCGCGCATATCAATTGTCGCCACGTGACCGAGCGCTTGAGCGTCATCATGCCGGCGGCCCTCGGGATCGAAGTCATCGCCACCCGCGCCGAACGGAAGGATCGCGAGCAGGCCGCCCAGATCCTGCGCGGCGCGTTTGTGGTCGGCACCGCCTTCTGGATTCCATACTACTCGCGGCGCGACGAGGAGGAGGCCGACCGCGTCGGCTTGTTCTACATGGCCCGCGCCGGTTATGATCCGCGCGGCGCGGTGCGGATCTGGCAACGCGCCTACGAACAACAGGAAGGCAAGGACCAGACCAGCATCTTCGCCACGCATCCGTCAAGCCGCGACCGCCACCGGAAACTCGAGCGGATGCTGCCGCACGCCATGGAGGAGTACGCCAGGGTCGCGGGCGGCTATCCCCGTAATTACACCCCGCCGCCGGGCTTCGACCCCACCCGGGAATACGACTGGCGCCGGCCCTAGCGAGGGCGCTTCGGCGTCGGATAATTCAATTTGCTTTGCGCCGGTCCCTGCGCTAGCTTCTCCGCCGAGCCATCCACTCCGCCCGGCTCATAAGGAGGTCCTTGCGTATGAACGGTAAGTATGTCCGGCTGTGCCTGGTCGTAACGCTCGCAACCATCACGCTCTCCATCGCCCAGGGGCCGTTGACCCCGCCCGGCGCGCCGGCCCCGCTCATGAAAACCCTCGACCAGATCGAACCGCGCACGGCCATTACCAACATCCCCCACTCCATCACCGAGGCCGGATCCTACTACCTCGCGGACAATTTCACCGGCGTCGCCGGCACCAACGGCATCACCATCCTCGCCTCCGGCGTCGTCCTCGATCTGAACGGATTCGCGCTGACCGGCGTGCCCGGATCGGCGGACGGCGTCAACGTGGGCGCGTCCCGGCAAACCATCATCATCCGCAACGGCACCGTCCGGCATTGGGGCGGCGATGGTGTCGACGCCGGCGGGTCCAACGTGCGCAACGTGCTGATCACCGATATCGTCGCCGTCAGCAATGCCGCGCACGGCATACAGGTCAATTCGCTCGCCTCCGTCATACAATGTGTGGCCAATGAGAATGGCGTCACAGGCATCTGGGGCAGCGGCGTGAGCGTGCTGGTTAAGAATTGCGTCGCGTCCTTTAACCTCGGCCGCGGAATCCGCGCGCCGACCAGTTCCGTAGTGAGCGATTGCACGGCGCGGGATAATTTCGATGACGGGTTCTGGCTGGAAGGCGGCTGTACGATCCAGAACTGCAGTTCCGTGGCCAACGATGTCGTCGGCATCCGGGTCACTGGATCGGGCACCATGATCGTGAACTGCACCTCGACGGCCAGCGGGGCGGAAGGCATTCACGCGAGCAATCACACGTACATATTCGGCAACAACTGCATCTTCAACGGATCGGCCGGCGTGGCGGCGGGGATTCACATCACGGGCTCGGGCAACCGGGTGGACTCCAACAACTCCTACGGTAACGATATCGGTATCACCGTGGCCGGCGTGTCGAATTTCGTCGTTCGCAACACGGCGGGCGGGAATGTATCCGGTACCAACTACCAGTTCGTCGCGGGCAACAGTTACGGCTCCATCAACAACGTCGGCGGCGTCGGGTCCTTCTCCGCCGCCAACTCCTGGGCGAACTTCGAGTACTGACACTTTTCCAACGATTGTAAAATCAACGGGTTAAGACTTCCAACGACTGGAAGTTCCAACCCGTATCCGCCCGTCCTTTCCATCTCTTGAGGTGCGGTCGGTCGCTCAACTTCTCTCTATCCGCTGGACAACCTCCCTCGCTCGTCACATCGTAACCGACCGAATCATGACGCCCAACGACACCATAGCCGCCATCGCCACTGCGCCCGGTGAGTCCGGGATTTCGATCGTGCGCATCTCCGGCCCGGACGCGCTGAACATCGCCGACCGCGTCTTCCGATGTCGCGCACCCAAGCCGTCCGAACGGCCGGCGAACACATTCGCGCTCGGTCACGTTATCGATGAGGAAGGCCCGGTGGACCAAGCCATTCTGCTGATCATGCGCGCACCGCAAAGCTATACCGGGGAAGATGTTGCGGAAATTCAAGGCCACGGGGGATCGGCATCTTCCCGGCGCGTGCTGCGCTGTGTGCTGGAGGCCGGGGCGCGATCTGCGGGGCCGGGCGAATTCACACAGCGGGCCTTTCTGAACGGCCGCATCGATCTTCTCCAGGCCGAAGCCGTACTCGACCTCATTCGCGCCCGGTCCGACCGCGCCGCCGCCGCCGCGATGGAACAACTCGAAGGCGGACTCAGCTCAAAGTTCAATCTCCTGTACGACCAACTGATCGACATCGCAGCCGACCTCGAAGCCAGCATGGACTTCCCCGAGGACGAATTGCCTGTCACCGTATTGCCCGACATTCTCCGGCGGACCGCAGCGTCCCAAACGGATATGGACCGCCTGATCGCCACCTGGGACGAAGGCCATCTGCTCCGCGACGGAGCCGTCATCGTCATATCGGGTAAACCGAATGTGGGGAAATCTACCTTGTTAAATAGGCTGCTTGGCATGCAACGGGCCATAGTAAGCCCTATTCCTGGCACAACCAGGGATACGATCGAGGAGGGTTATGTTCTCGATGGAATTCCGATTCGCATTGTGGATACGGCCGGGTTAAGGGACACAGAAAATGTGGTCGAGCAGGAAGGCGTTGAGCGGGCGCATTCGCATATCCAGCGCGCGGATCTTCACATCCATATCCTGGACGCGTCGGAGCCGTCGGATGATTCTATTCGAAGCCACCTGGCCATGTTGCCGCGCGACCGGACCATCCTCGTCCTCAACAAGACCGACCTCGTTCCACGCATGGCGACGACTGATATCCCGGCCGGGGCGATTCCCGCCTCGTTTATCCGCGATATCGGTCTCGACGCGATCCGCACGGCGATGCGAGCGAAGCTGACTTCGGGGACGGATTTCGATGGGCGTCCACATGCGGCGATTTCGGAGCGCCACCGGGCGCTTCTGCTTGAAGCACAGGGCGAGATGCAACAGGCTACCGACTTGCTCAAGGGACAGAGAAAGGCTGCCGTTCCGCTCGCGGCCTCGGCCCTGCGGAGCGCCATCGAACATATCGGAACCGCCACAGGACGTTCATATCACGACGATCTATTGTCAAGCATTTTTTCCAGATTCTGCATAGGCAAATGACGCGATCGATTAACTTACAACATATTACATCAATTTTGATGTGAGCTTTTATTGCGCATATTCATACGTTAGCAACAAGCCCGATTCATGATTCACCAAGCGACAAAACCTTACGATGTTCTCGTTGTCGGCGCCGGTCATGCCGGTTATGAGGCCGCACTGGCTGCGTCCCGCATGGGGGCCACGGCGGCCTTGGTGACCATTGATCGAAATGCCATTGCGCGCATGTCCTGCAATCCATCCATTGGCGGCATGGCCAAATCCCACATCGTCTGCGAACTGGATGCGCTCGGCGGAGAGATCGCGCGCAACACGGACTACACCGGCATCCAGTTCCGGACGCTGAACATGAGCAAGGGCCCCGCCGTACAGGCTCATCGGGCCCAGTGCGACAAGGCCATCTTTCCGAGCCGGATGATCGCCGTGATTGACCAGACTCGGAACCTGGACGTGCTCGAGGCCTTGGTTTCCGACCTCTGGATTGAGAATGGCCGCCTCCGCGGTATCCGGACAGAGGACGGATCGACCGTTGAGGCAGTAACCGTGGTGATCGAGACCGGCACGTTTCTGGCGGGCCGGATCCATATCGGTGATACATCCTTCGAGGGCGGACGGGCTGGCGAGAAGGCGGCTTATGAGCTGA
>CAYRPR010000187.1:0-5381 GCA_964425945.1 uncultured Verrucomicrobiota bacterium
AACATCAGACCATGACTCTCACTAAAAATGGTCTAGTGCATGGGGGAAGGTCAGGTTGTTCGACGGATTTCGGAGCCGCTCTATCGCGCGAAGGGGTGGATCAAGTTGGCTGGTATATTGCTGATCGTGCAGGGGGTCTTCAGCATTCTGAGCATCTGGGGCATCCTGATCTGCTGGCTCCCGATCTGGATGGGTGTCATTCTTATGTCGGCATCCAATGAGTTGGAGACGGCGTATGCGACCGAGGATGAGGCCGCCCTAACGACATCCATGGGCAAGCTCGGCACGTATTTCAAGATCTTCGGAATCTTCGCCATCGTCATGGCCATTCTGGCGGCCCTGCTGATCCCGGCGATTGTGGCCGCGCGCGATGCGGGCGCAGGAATGTGAGTCCTGGAGGAACATGATGCAGCGCGTGATGCTGCTCCTGGCCTGTGCGCTGGTATCCGCCTGTGATTACCGTGTGCCGCTGGTGACCGAACCGGCGCTGGATATCGACCGATCCATCATCGGGTTGTGGCAGGAGGACAAGGAGGGCGAAGTGAACCAGCTGTTGATCCTGCCGTTGGACGAGCGGGCGTACCTGGTGTCGTATCCCTCCGGCGGCCATGACGCCATGTACGCGCGCGCCGCACTCTGCCGCGTGGCGGACCTGACGCTGGCGCAACTGGAATGGCTCGGTACGGATCGCGGCGATACCGCTGACGACGACGTGGTATATCAATATGCCGCCTACACGCTCGAAGGCGACACGCTCCACGTCCGGCTGCTGAATCCGTTCGCCGTGGACAACGATATTGAGTCATCCAACGAACTTGTCAAGGCCATCGAAGAGAAGGCGGATGATCCGGATCTCTTCAGAAACATAATGGTGTTCCAGAGGGTCAACCCGTAGCGCAGCGGTCAAGACATGTGGGTTTTCGATGTATTGATCCTTTGGCTTGTGTTGTTCCTGGTGGCACGACAGCAGGCCGATCTGGACTTTTCACGGATTCTGATCGTCACCGTCGGGATCGGACTGGGCGCGCTGATCATTGATCTGGCACTGAGCCCGTTCATCGGCGCCTACAGCATTCTTGCGGCGCTGTTGTTCGCCATCTACATTCTCATGCGGTTCTGCTACATCTCCCTGCCGAGGGCGGTTATCGCGCTGGCCGTCTGGATTCTGCTCGTCGTCCTCTTCCACCTCGGGCTGGATCGGCTCACAGCCCTTCCCTCCTGACAACCCGCCAAAAATATCGCCATGCCCGGCTTGTGCGCCGGCCGGAAATGGCGTAATCTGCCCCCGCTATATTAACCGGGAGCAGTTCGTGGTCGACCCTACTACGGCGGCGGCGTCATCCAGATTTCCCCCCACGCAATGGACGCTGGTCGCGCACGCCCAAGGCTCGTCCGATGGCCGGGATGCGGCGTTGGACGACTTGCTTCGCGTCTATGCCCCGGTGTTGCAGCGCTATCTGATTACCGTCCTCCGAATTCGCCCCGAGGAGGCCGACGACCTGGTCCAGGATTTCATCGCCCGGCGCGTCCTGGCGCAGCGCCTCCTCGATCGCGCCGACCGTTCGCGCGGGCGGTTCCGGTCCTTCTTGCTGAAATGCTTTGTCAATTTCGTGCGGAGCGAGCTGCGCAAGGCCCGCGCGGCCAAGCGGGCGCCCCCTCCATCGCATCTACTACCCTTGGACGATCAGGCCTCGCGCATCGCGGATCCCCGCGGCAGTCGAAAAGCGTTCGATGCGCTATGGGCCCGCCAGGTGCTGAGCGCCGTGCTCGACCGCATGCAACGTGAATGCAAAGAGAAGGGGCGCGCCGATGTGTGGAACGTTTTCGAGCAACGCATTCTCGCCCCGGTGTTTTCCGACGTTCCTCCCCGACCGTATGACGAGTTGGTCGCGGACCTGCGCCTGACCTCCCCCGCTCAAGCCGCCAACCTGCTGGTTACCGCCAAGCGGAGTTTCCAGCGCGCCCTGGAGGAGACCGTGCGGGAAACCGTGGCGGATGCGAAAGATGTGGCAGCGGAACTGGCCGCACTGAAGCGGGCGCTGGCGGGGGCGGAATCATGACCGTCAGCGGAAAAAATTCCGCCTGCGCAGGATTTGCGGGGGGTACCGAGTAGTACAGGATGAGGAACAACACCAAGGTGAATTATGAATGACTCATCCGAACAGATACTCGGCGCGGAGGGCGACAAACTGGCCAGCCTGATGGAGTCGGGTCACGGCGGCATCTGGCGGTCCGAGGAATTGGAAGCGGTCTTTCGGCACCAGATGACGGCTCCGGTCGAATTCGACCTGGCGGGCTTCGATCCGGTGTTCGCCCGGCGTCTCCGGATGCTGGCCGGGGCCCAGGGCCTGCTGGTCCGAAACTTCCGCGACCTGTTCCAGCATCCGTGCCCACCGGCGGCCCTGTTGGAGGCCGTGAAGGATTTCGCAAAGCGCGCAGCCGCCAGCCGGGAGGAAATCCTGCCCAAAGACATTGCGCGTATGCTGTATTACCTCGCCATCACAGCGGCCCTGGCGCGCGCCGGCCGGCGCATTACATCGCTGAAGGACGTGGAGATTCTGCGCGGATTGCGCTGGGCCCTTAAGCAGGCGTGGCTCGACGACGAGAGCCGCGCGTTGCTGGAGGAAGGGATCAAGCGGATTCAGGATTCGCGGGAGGATGAAATATGAGAAAGCATGTTGATCGCCACGCTGTCGAAACGGCTCCCATGTCGAAAGGGCCGGCCGACGTTACCCAGGTCATGTTGCAGGCGGGAATGATAAACGCGCCGGAACGGCCGGGCGCCTGCGGATCCGTGGGCCGATTTGAAGTTCTTCGCCCGCTGGGCGCGGGGGGTATGGGGCAGGTCTTTCTGGCGCGGGAACCGGTCACCGAGGGCCGGGTAGCGATCAAGATGATTCACCCGCGCTACTTGAAAACGGATTGGGCCGTGCGCCGCTTCCTGACCGAGGCCCGCCACATGTATCAGATGTCGCATCCCCATATCCTCAAGGTGCTGGAGGTTTCGGATCGGCGAAAGAGTCCGTACTACGTCATGCCCTTCGTGGAAGGCGGCAGTCTCGCCGATCTCATTCAGCCCGGTCAACCGCTGCCGGAGGATCGCATCGTCGAAATCGCGCGGTCCATTGCCGAAGCCCTGCAATACGCGCACAGCCGCGGCATCATCCATCGCGACCTGAAACCGGCCAATGTACTGCTGGACAAGGATGGGCGCGCCTACCTGACCGATTTCGGTCTGCTTCGTACGGTGTTCAATGACGACATGGTGGATCCCGATAACAGCAGTCCGGAAGGCACCGCGCCGTATTTGTCGCCGTTGGCCGCCTGTGGCAAGGCCGAGGATACGCGGTGCGATATCTACGCTTTCGGCGCGGTACTCTACGAGATGCTGACCGGAACCAAACCGTATGACGGACCGAATGCGCATGCCATCGTGGCGCGAATCCTGGCAGGGCCGCCTCGGCCGATCCGAGAAGTCAACCCCGGCGCCCCGGCCGGCCTTGTTCGCATCGCGGAGTCCTGTATGGCGCGCGAACTGCGTGACCGGTACGCCGAAATGGCGGATGTCGTGCGCGATTTCGACCGCGCGGCACAAAAGGAAGAGCCCCTCGGACCACGCGGCGCGTCGGCGGGACAGGTTGTGATGACGCTGAAGTTAAGCGGCAAGCGCTCTGTCGGCAAAGTCTTGGCCATAGCCGGCACGCTGCTGCACGGTCTTTGCGCGGTCACCCTGCTTTGGTCCGTCATCGAAGTGGTCCGCGCGCTCACGGCGGGGCACGCGCAGCGACCGGATACACTGTCCGCAGCCCTGGGGAGCGCGGCCGCGCCTTTCGCCTTCGGGTACATATTGGGTGGCGTGGCAGGCTGGTTCCTGCTTCTCATCGCCATGGTGGGCTGCCGGTACCGGGCGCCGTGGTTCTACCGGGCGTTGCACGTCGTGGCGATCCCCTGGCTACTGGTCTTTCCCGTGGGGACGATCGTGGGCGCGCTGGTCCTGATCTATCTCCGGCAGCATCGCGCCGAATTCGCCGCCGAACCGCCCGCGGCCAAGCCCTCTCTGTTCATGTACTTCGAATATGCCGGCGTATTGGTGGTCGTCCTTCTCATTGCCGGATCATTCGGCCGCCTTGCCTATACTTTCGCGCGCCCGCACATGCAGCACCCATCCCGACTCGCGTCCACCGCAAAGCTCGATTCGGGCGCCGCCCGGAATCTTAGCGCCCGCGCGTGGCGCGCGTGGCGGGAGAAGCGGTACGAAGAAGCTGAAAAGCTGTTCATGCAGGCCACGCAGGCCACCCCCCGTCATGCCGATGCATGGAACGGGCTGGGTTGGGCGCGCCAGAACATGGGCTTGACGCAGAGCGCCAAGGAGGCGTTCGAGCAGGCCGTGGCGCTCGACCCAAAGCTGGCCGGCGCGCTGGCCGGATTGGCGTCCACCTGCTTCGAGATGGCTCATTATGACCAAGCCGAGAAACACGCGCAGACCTGGTTGAGCCTGAAACCCGGCAACGCCGAGGCCGCTCGTATCCTGAAGGAGGCCCGGTTGCGACTGGAAGAAGCGCAGAAACAGACGGCCCGACCGTGACGCGGGTCGGGCGCTGTCCGATGAAAAAGAAGTGGCCCTGTTGGACCTGATGAAGGAGCTGGACAAGAACCTTGTGGGTCCGGAAGAGAAGGCGTCGCGCGAGTATGTAATGGCCCGCCCTCGCCGTGACGGATAGATGAGCTTCGGTGCTTTACCCGATACCACTCTTCCGGCTATCCTGCCGCTGTTACGATCATCGTGTCATGAAGCGCGACCTATATTCCAGCGCGAGGAGGGCCTTCGCCTCCACGCTCCTCGTGTTACGCGCGGCGTTCAAATCCTTCGGCGCGAATCGCGATCTCGAAATCGCCGCGACGCTGGCCTTCTACGGGTTCCTCTCGCTGATGCCGCTGTTGCTGCTTACGTTCATCGTCCTGGGCGCCGTTCTGCGTTCGTCCGACGCGGCGACATCGGCTCTCGCGGAGGTACTCTCCGGCATCTTTCCGGCGTTCAACGTAGCGCTTCTGAATGATCTTACCGCCATCACCGGTGGCGGCGCGCTCGGGGCGTTGAGCATCGTCTTGCTGGTGTGGGCCATGACGCCGCTTTCCGGCGCCTTGCGCACGGCGCTGGCCCGCATGTTCAAGATGCCGCTGCAACGCCCATTCCTGAAATCGAAGCTCCTCGACCTGCTGGCGGTACTATGTTTCATCGTGCTCTTTCTCTTTCTGATCTCGCTCCGGATAATGATTCCCGAATCGGGCGACGGCTGGCTGAAAGGGATCCTGATCGGGGTGGCCGGTTCGTTCCTGCCGTTTGTCCTGAGCGTGGTTTTCATCGGTGTCTTCTTCCGCGT